>NZ_CACSJY010000049.1:0-42912 GCF_902706155.1 Pseudomonas sp. 18058 | reverse complement strand
GGGAGGAACGGTTCGGGGGGGGGGGGGGGGTTAGGCAGCTTGCTGAAACTGCTGCCGATACTGGTTCGGCGACAGTTCAGTGTGCTGACGGAACAACCGCGCAAAGAAGCTCGCATCGTCGTAACCGACCTCATAACTGATGGTCTTGATGCTCTTGCGGCTGCCCGACAACAGGCCCTTCGCCGTCTCGATGCGCAGCCGCTGCAGGTAATGCAACGGCTTGTCGCCAGTCGCAGTCTGAAAACGGCGCATGAAATTGCGAATGCTCATGCCATGCTCGCGCGCCACATCTTCGAAGCGGAATTTGTCGGCGAAGTGCTCTTCAAGCCAATGCTGAATCTGCAGGATGATCACGTCCTGGTGTAGCTTCTGCCCGCCAAAACCAATGCGCCCCGGCGAATAATTGCGCTGCACTTCGTAAAGAATGTCGCGGGCCACAGCCTGCGCCACGTTGGCTCCACAGAAGCGCTCGATCAAGTAGATGTAAAGGTCGCAGGCCGAAGTGGTGCCGCCGGCGCAATACAGGTTGTCGGCGTCGGTCAGGTGCTTGTCCTGATTCAGGTGCACCTTGGGGAAGCGTTCGGTGAAGGCGTTGAAAAAACGCCAGTACGTGGTCGCCTCCTTGCCATTCAGCAGCCCGGCTTCGGCCAGCCAGAACACCCCGGTGGCTTCGCCGCAGAGCACAGCGCCGCGAGCATGTTGCTCACGCAGCCACGGCATGATTTGCGGGTAACGGGTGCACAGGGTTTCGAAGTCATCCCAGAACGCCGGGAGGATGATGATATCGGTGTTTTCCAGACCACCGTCGACGGGGATCACCACATCGCTGAAGCTTGTTACCGGTTTGCCGTCGGGGCTGACGATGCGCGTTTCAAACGCCGGTGTCAGGCCGTGGCCCAGTTGTTTGCCGTAGCGCAGGCTCGCCACATGGAAAAAATCCTTGGCTTGCATGAGGGTGAAGGCGAAAACCCGGTCGATAGCCAGGATGCTGACGCGCCGCAAGGGCGTGGAGACTTGCTTGGACATAATTCAACTTTTGTTTTGTTTTTATAAGGGAAAGTGGTCACCAGACGGCTGGATCGTCTTATTTTTTGTCGGATGTGTCCAGTGTCCTGTGTCGGAGGGGAGGCTTAGTCTCTGAGGGTCATCTCCCTCCAACAAGAAAGAAAGGTGCCGCATGATCCCCAGAACCTTGTTCAGCTCCGAGCACGAATTATTCCGCGACAGCGTACGAACCTTCCTCGAAAAAGAGGCCGTGCCGTTCCATGCGCAGTGGGAGAAACAAGGCCACATCGACCGCAAGCTGTGGAACAAGGCCGGGGAGGCGGGGATGCTTTGCTCGCACCTGCCGGAAGAATACGGCGGGCTGGGGGCGGATTTTCTCTACAGCGCTGTGGTGATCGAGGAGGTCGGCCGGCTGGGCCTGACCGGCATCGGTTTCTCACTGCATTCGGACATTGTCGCGCCGTACATCCTGCATTACGGCAGTGAAGCGCTGAAACACAAATACTTGCCGAAACTGGTCTCCGGCGAGATGGTCACCGCCATCGCCATGACCGAACCTGGCGCGGGCTCCGACCTGCAAGGCGTGAAAACCAGCGCTGTGCTCGACGGCGATGAATACGTGATCAACGGTTCGAAAACTTTCATCACCAACGGCTTCCTCGCGGATCTGGTGATCGTCGTTGCCAAGACCGATCCCAAGGCCGGCGCCAAGGGCACCAGCCTGTTTCTGGTCGAAGCGAATACGCCGGGCTTCGAGAAGGGCAAACGCCTCGAGAAGGTAGGAATGAAGGCGCAGGACACGTCGGAATTGTTCTTCCAGGACGTACGCGTGCCGAAGGAAAATCTGCTGGGGCAGGCCGGGGCAGGGTTTGCTTATCTGATGCAGGAGTTGCCTCAGGAACGCCTGACGGTGGCGATTGGCGGTCTGGCATCAGCCGAAGCAGCGTTGCAATGGACGCTGGATTACACCCGTGATCGCAAGGCGTTCGGCAAGGCGATTGCTGATTTCCAGAACACGCGCTTCAAACTGGCCGAGATGGCCACTGAAATTCAGATCGGCCGAGTGTTTGTCGACAAATGTCTGGAACTGCATCTGCAAGGCAAGCTGGATGTGCCGACGGCGGCGATGGCCAAATACTGGGGCACCGACCTGCAATGCAAGGTGCTCGACGAATGCGTGCAACTGCATGGCGGCTACGGCTTTATGTGGGAATACCCGGTGGCCCGGGCGTGGGCGGATGCGCGCGTGCAGCGGATCTATGCCGGCACCAATGAAATCATGAAAGAGATTATTGCGCGGTCGCTCTAGGTTTTGATCGTTCCCACGCTCTGCGTGGGAATGCCGCCGGGGACGCTCTGCGTTCCGCTTCGGAGGTGATCTGATAGACCTCTTCGCGAGCAAGCCCGCTCCCACAGGTACGGTGATCTCCTGTGGGAGCGAGCTTGCTCGCGAAGGCGGTTTATCTATCGATCAAGGCGCGGGATTCGGATGATCCTTGTGAATCGCCTCAATCCTTTCCAGCACTTCATCGGAAAGCTTCAGATCAAAACTGGCGATGTTGCTGTCCAGTTGTTCAAGCGTCGTCGCACCAATGATGTTGCTGGTGACGAACGGTTGCTGGGTCACGAACGCCAGCGCCATCTGCGCCGGATCCAGACCGTGCTCACGGGCGAGGGCGACGTAACGGCTGCACGCTGCTTCCGACTGTGCATTGAAATAGCGGCTGAAGCGGCTATAGAGGCTCAGACGGCCTTTCGGCGGACGTGCGCCACCTTCGTACTTGCCCGACAGGAAACCAAACGCCAGCGGCGAATAGGCGAGCAGGCCGCACTGTTCGCGGATGGCGATTTCCGCCAGACCCACTTCAAAGCTGCGGTTGAGCAGGTTGTACGGGTTCTGGATCGACACCGCACGCGGCCAGCCACGGGCTTCGGCCAGTGCGAGAAAGCGCATGGTGCCCCACGGCGTTTCGTTGGACAGACCGATGTGGCGAATCTTGCCGGCCTTCACTTGCTCGTCGAGCGCTTCGAGGGTGTCTTCCAGCGGCGTCAAATTGGCTTCGATCTTGTGCTTGTAGCCCAGCTGTCCGAAAAAGTTGGTGCTGCGCTCTGGCCAGTGCAATTGGTACAGATCGATGTAATCGGTCTGCAGGCGCTCGAGGCTGGCATCCACCGCGGCGGTGATGTGTTGGCGGTTGTGGCGCAGGTTTTTATCGCGAATGTAGTCGATGGTGTTGCCCGGGCCGGCGATCTTGCTGGCGAGGATCCAGTCGGCACGATCGCCGCGACTTTTGAAATAATTGCCGATGTAACGCTCGGTGGTGGCGTAGGTTTCGGCTTTCGGTGGCACCGGGTACATCTCGGCGGTGTCGATGAAATTGATACCGGCTTCCTTGGCGCGTTCGATCTGGGCGAAGGCTTCAGCTTCAGTGTTTTGCTCGCCCCAGGTCATGGTGCCGAGGCAGATTGCGCTCACGTTCAGGTCGGTACGGCCTAGCTGGCGATAGTCCATCGGGTACTCCTTGGGCAAAACAATCATAAAAGCAGGTTGAATTATTTTTCGCAATCTGCATAATTGCCGACCTCTTTCTGCAGTGGAAGTGATGCGCCGCCGCCGAAGAATCTTGCCGTTGAACGGACGCGCCGACCCGAGCCCCCGAAAGCGTCTGTATCCGGCTGCCTTTGACTTGTCAAAGTACGCACTATTCAGTAAGATCCGCCGTCTAATTTACAGGGCGGCCCCTGAGGCTATAAAGAATGAAAACTTTTACTGCTAAACCAGAAACAGTAAAGCGCGACTGGTTTGTCGTCGACGCTGCTGGTCAGACCCTGGGTCGTCTGGCCACCGAAATCGCGAGCCGTCTGCGTGGCAAGCACAAGCCTGAGTACACTCCTCACGTTGACACCGGCGACTACATCGTCGTAATCAACGCTGAGCAGATTCGTGTTACCGGTGCTAAAACCACTGACAAAATCTACTACTCCCATTCCGGTTTCCCGGGCGGCATCAAGTCGATCAACTTTGAAAAGCTGATCGCTAAAGCCCCTGAGCGCGTGATCGAGACCGCGGTTAAAGGCATGCTGCCTAAAAACCCACTGGGTCGCGACATGTACCGTAAGCTGAAAGTCTATGCGGGCGCTGCACACCCACATACTGCTCAGCAGCCCCAAGAACTGAAGTTTTAACGGAATAGTACATTATGTCGGCGACTCAAAATTACGGCACTGGCCGTCGCAAGACCGCAACCGCACGCGTTTTCCTGCGTCCGGGTACTGGTAACATCTCCATCAACAACCGTTCGCTGGAAAACTTCTTCGGCCGCGAAACTGCCCGCATGGTAGTTCGTCAGCCGCTGGAGCTGACTGAGACTGTCGAGAAGTTCGACATCTACGTCACCGTGATCGGCGGTGGTGTAAGTGGTCAAGCTGGCGCAATCCGCCACGGTATCACTCGCGCTCTGATGGACTACGACGAAACCCTGCGTGGCGCTCTGCGCAAAGCTGGCTTCGTTACTCGCGACGCCCGTGAAGTTGAACGTAAGAAAGTTGGTCTGCGTAAAGCGCGTAAGCGTCCGCAGTACTCGAAGCGTTAATTCCGCTTCCACGTTCAAAAAGAACGCCCGCCTCCTCACGGAAGCGGGCGTTTTTTTATGCCTGTGATTTATCAAAGAATTGCGCTGCGACAACTTGCCACTTCCGTAGACCCCCTATACTGCAAGGCTTGAGGGTAAGAGCTCCGGGTAATTCCCTTGTCAGAATTGGGGCTTTTCATTACCATTCGGCAAAATTTTTATAAGTAACATTGATTTATTTAGTAGATGCCTGATTTAACAGGCCACAAAAGCTGATGGGAGAGGACTGAATGAGCAATGACGGCGTGAATGCAGGCCGGCGTCGCTTCTTGGTAGCAGCCACATCCGTGGTGGGTGCTGCAGGAGCGGTGGGGGCTGCGGTCCCGTTCGTGGGGTCATGGTTTCCCAGTGCCAAGGCGAAAGCCGCCGGTGCACCGGTGAAAGTGAATGTCAGCAAAGTCGAGCCAGGACAGCAGATGATTGCTGAATGGCGTGGCCAGCCGGTGTTCATTGTCCGCCGTACCAAGGAAATCCTGGATAATCTGAAAAAGATCGAGGGCCAGCTCTCCGATCCTGAATCCAAAAACTCCACGCAACCCACCTATGTCGACCCTGAAGTGCGATCGATCAAGCCGGAAATTCTGCTGCTGATCGGGATCTGCACACACTTGGGTTGCTCACCGACCTTCCGTCCCGAAGTGGCACCTGCGGATCTGGGTAAAGACTGGGTAGGCGGTTATTTCTGCCCTTGCCACGGTTCCCACTACGATCTGGCTGGCCGCGTCTACAAGTCGCAACCTGCGCCTTTGAACCTGCCAGTTCCCCCGCATTCCTATGAGACCGATGACCTGATTGTCATTGGCGTCGATACGGAGAAAGCGTGATGAGCAAGTTCATGGATTGGGTTGATGCGCGCTTTCCCGCGACGAAAATGTGGGAAGACCATCTCAGCAAGTATTACGCGCCAAAAAACTTTAACTTCTTCTACTTCTTCGGCTCCCTGGCGCTGCTGGTTCTGGTCAATCAGATCGTCACCGGTGTCTGGCTGACGATGAGCTACACGCCGTCGGCAGAAGAAGCGTTCGCTTCCGTTGAATACATCATGCGCGACGTCGAGTACGGCTCGATCCTGCGTTTGCTGCACTCGACCGGCGCTTCGGCGTTTTTCATCGTGGTCTATCTGCACATGTTCCGTGGCTTGCTTTACGGTTCGTACCAGAAACCGCGTGAACTGGTCTGGGTGTTCGGCATGCTGATTTACCTGGCGCTGATGGCCGAAGCCTTCATGGGTTATCTGCTGCCATGGGGTCAGATGTCCTACTGGGGTGCCCAGGTGATCATCTCGCTGTTCGGTGCGATACCGGTGATCGGTAACGACCTGACCCAGTGGATTCGTGGTGACTACCTGATCTCCGGCATTACCCTGAACCGCTTCTTCGCCTTGCACGTTGTTGCGCTGCCGATCGTGATTCTCGGTCTGGTGGTGTTGCACATTCTGGCGCTGCACGAAGTGGGTTCGAACAACCCTGACGGCGTCGACATCAAGAAGCACAAAGACGAAAACGGCATCCCGCTGGACGGCATCGCCTTCCACCCGTACTACACCGTGAAAGACATTGTCGGTGTCGTGGTATTCCTGTTTATCTTCTGCTTCATTGTGTTCTTCTTCCCGGAAATGGGCGGCTACTTCCTCGAAAAACCAAACTTCGAGCAAGCTAACCCGTTCAAGACACCAGAGCACATTGCGCCGGTTTGGTACTTCACACCGTTCTACGCAATCTTGCGGGCAATCCCCGACAAACTCATGGGCGTTATCGCCATGGGCGCGGCGATTGCGGTGCTGTTCGTGCTGCCGTGGCTGGATCGAAGCCCGGTCAAATCGATGCGCTATAAAGGCTGGATGAGCAAAATCTGGCTGGTGGTGTTCTGCATTTCGTTCGTGATCCTCGGCATTCTCGGTGTGCTTGCGCCAACGCCGGAGCGAACCTTGCTGTCGCAGGTCTGCACCTTCCTGTACTTCGCCTACTTCATTCTGATGCCGTTCTACACCAGGCTCGAGAAGACCAAACCGGTTCCGGAAAGGGTGACTGGCTGATGAAAAAGTTATTTTTTGCTCTGATTTTTGCTGCGTTGCCTGTCTTGTCGTTCGCTGCTGAACACGGTGCGGAGCTGGAAAAAGTCGACATCGATGTCTCCGATAAAGCTGCTTTGCAGGACGGTGCGCGCACTTTCGCCAACTACTGCATGGGTTGCCACAGCGCCAAGTTCCAGCGTTACGAGCGCGTTGCCGACGACCTCGGCGTGCCGCACGAACTGATGCTGGAGAAGCTGGTGTTCACCGGTGCCAAGATCGGTGATCACATGACCATCGGCATGCAGCCGGCGGACGCCAAGACCTGGTTCGGCGCAGCACCACCGGATCTGACTCTGGTGGCTCGCGTGCGTGGCACCGACTGGCTCTACGGTTACCTGAAGTCGTTCTACGAAGATCCAGCACGCCCATGGGGTGTGAACAACAAGGTCTTCCCGAACGTCGGCATGCCTAACGTACTGGTCGGCCTGCAAGGTCGCCAAGTGGTGGGCTGCAAACAAGTGCAGATCGTCGAAGACGGCAAGAAGCAATATGATCCGTTGACCGGTACGCCGCTGACTCATGAAGCGTGCGATCAATTGACCATCGTGCCGAAATCCGGTGCTCTGAACGAAGAGCAGTTCGATGAGAAGGTCAAGAATCTGGTAACCTTCCTGGCTTACTCGGCTAACCCGGTTAAGCTGCAACATCAGCGCATCGGTACCTACGTCTTGCTGTACCTGGCGTTCTTCTTTGTGTTCGCCTACCTGCTCAAGCGTGAATACTGGAAAGACGTGCACTGATACGCTTCAAAGCATTGCTGTTAATCGCGCGCGCCCAAGGGCGCCTCCGATAACGCAACGTCCGGTTCGCCGGATATTGCGGGAGGCGCCCTCTGGGCGCGCGCGTTTTTCCGGTTCCAATCATTTCAACAAGCGAGGAGGATCGCCATGGGCGTGACCAATCGGTTGGCCTGTTACTCCGACCCCGCCGACCACTATTCCCACCGAGTGCGCATCGTGCTTGCAGAGAAGGGTGTCAGCGCCGAAATCATTTATGTGGAAGCTGGTCGTCAGCCGCCTAAACTGATTGAGGTGAACCCTTACGGAAGTCTGCCTACGCTGGTCGATCGTGACCTGGCGCTGTGGGAGTCGACTGTGGTGATGGAATATCTGGATGAGCGTTACCCGCACCCGCCGTTGTTGCCGGTTTATCCAGTGGCGCGTGCCAATAGTCGACTGCTGATTCATCGTATTCAGCGCGACTGGTGTGGTCTGGTGGATCTGATTCTTGATCCAAAGTCCAAAGAGGCCGCGCGTGTCGTGGCGCGCAAGGAATTGCGTGAAAGCCTGACGGGCGTGTCGCCGCTGTTTGCCGACAAGCCGTTTTTCCTCAGTGAGGAACAAAGTCTGGTGGATTGCTGCCTATTGCCAATACTCTGGCGTTTGCCGATTTTGGGTATTGAACTGCCGCGGCCAGCCAAGCCGCTGCTTGATTACATGGAGCGCTCGTTTGCGCGTGAGGCTTTCCAGGCGAGTCTGTCTGGTGTCGAACGCGATATGCGCTAAGGCTTAAGGAGCCGCTATGAACTCCAGTCGACCTTATTTGGTTCGCGCGCTCTATGAGTGGATTGTGGATAACGATTGCACCCCGCACATGCTGGTCAATTCCGAGTACCCGGCGGTGCAAGTGCCGCAGGGTTTCGCCAGTGACGGGCAGATTGTCCTGAACATCTCGCCAAGTGCCGTACGGCATTTGCACATGGACAACGACGTGGTGACCTTTGAAGGTCGCTTCGGTGGCGTCCCGCACAGCTTGTACGTGCCGATTGGCGCCATCCTGGGGATCTACGCCCGGGAGAACGGTCAAGGCATGGTGTTTGATCTCGAGTCGCCGATGGATGACGAGGAAGAGATCGAGTCGGATGACGACTTGCCACCACCGGACAGCGAACCGCCGCGCCCAACAGGCCGGCCAAGTTTGAAAGTGGTGAAATAAAAAAAGGCGATCCGGATGGATCGCCTTTTTTATGCGCATCTCAAAACTTCACATACATCTCAAATCTGCATACACATCTCAAAACTGCATGCGCATCTCAAAACTTCATATACATCTCAAAACTGTAGGAGCTGCCGAAGGCTGCGATCTTTTGATCCTGATCTTTAAAGCAAGATCAAAAGATCGCAACCTTCGGCAGCTCCTACGTAGAGAGGTGTATCAGTCGATGTACTCGAACAGCTTCACAATCTTCTGTACGCCGGAAACGCCCTGCACCAGGTTGGTTGCCTGAGTGGCTTCCTGTTTGGTCAGCAGGCCCAGCAGGTAGACGATGCCATTCTCGGTCACGACCTTGATGCGCGAGCCGGGAATGCTGGCATCGGTGAGCATCTGCGTCTTGATCTTGGAGGTCAGCCAGGTGTCGTTCTGGCGAGCCAGGAAACCGGACGGCGGAATAACCTGCAGCTCGTTATGCACGGTTTTTACCCGTTGAACAGCGGCTGCGGCCTGTTCGGCCTTGGCTTTCAGGTCTGCACGAGGCGTTTGCCCCGCAAGCAGAACAACACCGTTGAAACTGGTCACGACGATGTGTGAATCGTTGTCCAGCGCCGGGTCGGCCTTCGCCACGTTCACACCCACTTTGGTTTCGATCAATGAGTCGTCGATCTTGCTGCCGAAAGTGCGCGTGCCACGGTCGTCATCGATCGGCGCTTCACGGCTGGCATTCACCACCGAGGTGCAGCCGCTGATGCCGAGGCACAGGGTCAAGGCCAGAAGGCCAAGGCGATTAGGGGTCATTCTTCACTCCCGAACAGTTGGCTGTCGATCAGATCGCAGAGGCAATGGATCGCCAGCAAGTGGACTTCTTGAATACGTGCAGTGACATTGGCCGGAACGCGAATCTCGACGTCCTCGGGCAGCAACAGCGAGGCCATGCCGCCGCCATCGCGTCCGGTCAAAGCTACGACAATCATTTCGCGATCATGTGCGGCCTGGATCGCTTGAATAATGTTCGCCGAGTTACCGCTGGTCGAAATCGCCAGCAGGACATCGCCTGGCTGACCGAGCGCACGGATCTGTTTGGAGAAAACTTCGTTGTAGCTGTAGTCGTTGGCGATCGAGGTGATCGTCGACGTGTCGGTGGTCAGGGCAATGGCCGGCAGGCTTGGGCGCTCGCGCTCGAAGCGGTTGAGCAGCTCCGAAGAAAAGTGCTGGGCGTCACCGGCGGAGCCGCCGTTGCCGCACGAAAGCATTTTGCCTTCGTTGAGCAGGGCGTTGACCATGATCTGGCTGGCTTGCTCGATGTGCGGTGCAAGTACGTCCATCGCCTGTTGCTTGGTGTCGATACTGGCCTGGAAAAGCTGGCGAATTCGGGATTGCATGTCCATCTGTGTGACCTTAAGTAGCGCGGCTATTCGGCACATGAAAGTGCAGCCCGCAAAGCAAAGAGCAAAATTTGTCGGTGGGATTGTCCGGATTGCAGCGCCGACGATCAACTGTCGAAAGCATTCTGCAACCAGTTCAGCTGACTCGGATGGCTGTCGATGGCCACCACGTCGAAGCGGCAGGGGGAATTGGCCCAACGCGACTCGCGCTGAAGAAAATACTGTGCGGCAAAAATCAGTTTCTGCTGCTTGCGCCCATCGATGCTAGCGAGCGCGCCACCCCATTGAGTGTTTTTTCTGTAGCGAACTTCAACGAATACTACTGTATCGCCATCAAGCATGACCAGATCAAGCTCGCCGCGTTTACAAAACCAGTTCTGCGCCAACAGGCGCAGACCTTGTTGTTGCAGATGCTCGAGCGCCTGGCGCTCGGCATCTTTACCGCTTTGCGAGCGTGACCTGTCGGGCATTAGCGCGGGGTGTCCGGCAGGCGCTGCACCTGACCGCTGACGAACTGCGCCCAAGGCAACTGACGCACCACACGCTGGGTCTGGGTCATGCCGAGGCTGCCCGACTCACCATCGATGCGGCTGTCCGGCAACGCCTTGAGCTGATCCAGACGCGGTGCCAGGCGATAGGCGTCAACACCCATCGCGTACAGGCGGCCAAGGCTGCCGGCAGCTTGCGGCCACTGTGCAACCACTTGCTGGCGCAGTGGGTCGCTGTTGTCCAGCAACCATGGGGTTTCGCAGAAGCGAATGCCGTTCATGTCGTTGTACTGGTTGACGTCGCCGCTGGCGCTGTAAACGTGCGAGGTGGCGTAAACCGGAACATCACCAGCGTACTGGAAATTAAGGGTTGGCTTGATCTGCTGCGCCTGTTGCGGCGTGGCGGCGAGGAAGATGAACTCGATGTCCTGACGACGCGAAGGCTGTGCGGCGACGTTGGTGCCGGCAGCGTTTTGCAGGCTCTTGGCGCGCGCTTCGCTCTGACGCAGCTGGAACATGTCAGCTATCTGCTGAGCCAGTTGCACCGGCTGATCAACGCGCTCGGTGGCGACGATGGTGCCGCCGTTAGCCTGCCAGTCCTGGCTGAACGCGCGCATGACGCGGTCGCCCCATTCACCTTTCGGCACCATGATCGCGGCGCGGTGCAGGCCATCAGCACGGGCGCGGCGCGACACTTCGCGGGCCTCGTCTTCGGCAGCCAGACCAAACTGGAACAGTTGCGCCGGGCCTTGATCGCCTTCGCTGTAGTTCAGCGCGAGGGTGGTGATCGGCAATTGCGGGCGAGTGCTCAGCTGTTTGACCAGTGGTTTTTCCAGCGGCCCGACGACCAGTTGCACGCCGTCAGCCTGAGCCTTGCGGTAGAACTCGTCCATCGAGGTCAGCTTTGAGCTGTCGTAAAATTCGATCGCGGGTGGCTTCTGCCCGGCCTGTTGCGCCTGATAGTGCGCCGCCATGAAACCTTCACGCAGTGCTTTGCCGACGGCAGCCAGTTGGCCATCTTGTGGTAGCAGCAGGGCGATTTTGCTCAGGGGCTGGCTGGCCAGTTCCTTGAGTTTGGTCAGCGGCTGCGGCAGGTTGATCGCAGCAGGGTGCTTTGGATTCTGCGCGCGCCAGGTGTCGATCGCAGCTTGCTGCTGTTCCAGCGTACCGGCGGATTTCACCGCCAGTGCCAGGCCCATCCAGCCGCCGAGGTCGTCGGTGGTGTTGGCTTGCAGTTGATCGGTCGGCAGCGAGGCAATCAGTGTCCAGATCGCTTCGTGGTTTTTGCTGGCGGCTTCGCCCTTCAGCATCGGCGCGATAAAGACGCGCTCGCGAGCGGCAGCCAGGGTCTGACCATCGGCTTCAAGGGCACGGGCGTGAACGGTGCCGGTGCGCACTTGCTGCTCTTCAGGCATTTCGCCCAGATGCTGCAGGCTTGGATGGCTCAGGGCGGTCAGCGCGGCTTTCGGTTGATTGCGCGTCATCGCCAGTTCAGCGTTCAGCGTGCTGGCGAAAATCTGCTGGCCGGGCTTCAGTTGCTCCATCGGCACTTGTTGCAGGATTTGCGCGGAGCGTCCGGCATCGCCCTGGTGGTAAGCCAGATCTGCCGCGCTCAGGCGCAACAGGGCAGCTTTTTCCGGGGTACTCGCCTGGCTGGCCTGCGCGAGCAGTTGCTCGATGCTGGCGTCCGGAGTCCGTGGAAGTTCGCCAAGGCTGGAGGAAGGGGAGCTGGCGCAGGCCGCCAATAAGGCAGCGAGGCAGAGGGCAGTGAACAGCCGCAGGCAAGCGATCATGTAAGTGTTCCTGATACTCGATCAAATTAGCGTGGAATTGTACCCAAGCACTGGCCGGGGCGCGATGTTAGTGGCGTGAAACGGTCAATTTAGCTGGAGTAAATGTTGCGGCGCTGCGTTACAGCGTGCAAAACCGTGGTCGGGCAGAGCGCAACGCAAGCCTCGTGACGCGCTACAATGGCCGCTTTTACCGATCATGAGGTGTGCGCTTTGACTGCTCCAGGTTCCCCGAATTCCGCTGCTGGCTCGCTTTATGTGGTGGCGACGCCCATCGGCAACCTGGACGACATCAGCGCCCGGGCACTGAAAATCCTGCGTGAAGTGGCGTTGATCGCTGCCGAAGACACTCGTCACTCGGCGCGCCTGATGCAGCACTTCGGTATTTCCACACCGCTGGCCGCCTGTCACGAACATAACGAACGTGATGAAGGTAGCCGCTTTATTACCCGTCTGCTGGCGGGCGACAACGTTGCGCTGATTTCCGATGCCGGCACGCCGCTGATTTCCGATCCGGGTTATCACCTGGTGCGTCAGGCCCGTGCGGCCGGGATCGCGGTGGTGCCGGTGCCGGGGGCGTGCGCGTTGATCGCGGCGTTGTCGGCGGCGGGGCTGCCATCCGATCGCTTTATCTTTGAAGGTTTCTTGCCGGCCAAGTCGGTCGGGCGCAAGGCGCGACTGCAAGCGGTCAAAGAAGAGCCGCGCACGCTGATCTTCTACGAAGCTCCGCACCGTATTCTTGAATGTTTGCAGGATATGGAAGAAGTGTTCGGTGGTGAGCGTCAGGCACTGTTGGCTCGCGAAATCACCAAGACCTTCGAGACGCTTAAAGGCTTGCCGCTCTCGGAACTGCGCGAGTTTGTTGAATCCGACAGCAATCAGCAGCGTGGCGAATGCGTGGTGCTGGTGGCGGGCTGGACGGCGCCGGAGTCTGAAGACGCGGTCAGCAGCGAGGCAATGCGTGTGCTGAATTTGCTGCTCGAAGAAATGCCGCTCAAGCGTGCCGCCGCTCTCGCCGCGCAAATCACCGGCGAGCGCAAAAACGTGCTGTATCAGGTCGCGCTGGAAAAACAGAAGGGCGAGTAACCCGTCGCGCAGACAGGTTTTGCGGCTATTAGCGCTTGTTCTTCGGGCGCTCTGCCGTTAACCTTCGCGGCGGAGAGTCGATCGGACAGTCGCTGCCCTCTATGAAAATTAGGGGGGGGAGGAAAGTCCGGGCTCCATAGGGCGAAGTGCCAGGTAATGCCTGGGAGGCGTGAGCCTACGGAAAGTGCCACAGAAAATAACCGCCTAAGCGCTTCGGCGCCGGTAAGGGTGAAAAGGTGCGGTAAGAGCGCACCGCACGTCTGGCAACAGTTCGTGGCTAGGTAAACCCCACTTGGAGCAAGACCAAATAGGGTCCCAAGGCGTGGCCCGCGCTGGGACCGGGTAGGTTGCTAAAGATGTCCAGTGATGGCCATCGTAGACGAATGACTGTTCAAGACAGAACCCGGCTTACAGATCGACTCTCCACCTTTTTCTTTCCCTGCTTGAATCAATAGCAACAGGGCTGTGTAATATCAGCAGACCTGCTCTGAAAGTCCGGCAGCGGCAAACGCAGTAATAGCCATTTCCCACCGTGCTTCAATCAACAGCAGAAGCGCTTTTGTAATACCGAAAAAATCTTACTCTTAACAAATTACTTTAACTTCCGAGCGCAGCTTCCAGTGCTGCATCAAGTTATTGGTCAAAACTATCCGCCAATTTGTCGTTACCCCTCCTTTTATGTTCCTAAATCTCCGTTCTGTAAGGGTTTTCCTTTACTCCGCGCCTTGACGGTGTGGTGGGCGCATTCCTATAGTGTGCGCAAGTGGCGGAAAGTGGCATGAAGTGGGTTTTTTGAGCTCAAAACGATAAAAATTGGAGAAACGCTGACGTGTTTCGCGGAGCTAACGCTATCAGTCTCGATGCAAAGGGCCGTCTCGCTATGCCGAGCCGGTACCGCGACGAGCTCGTTTCGCGTAGTTCCGGCCAATTGATCGTGACCATTGATGCCGTTGATCCATGCCTGTGTGTCTATCCGCTCGATGAGTGGGAAATTATTGAAACCAAGTTGCGCGCACTTCCTTCGCTTCGCGAAGAGAACCGTCGCCTGCAACGTTTATTGATTGGTAATGCCGTCGATCTCGAACTCGATGGCAGTGGTCGTTTTCTGGTTCCACCGCGTCTGCGCGAATACGCCAAGCTCGATAAGCGTGCGATGCTGGTAGGCCAACTGAACAAGTTCCAATTGTGGGACGAGGATGCATGGGACGCGGTATCTGCCGCTGACCTTGCTGCTATTCAACAACCGGGCGCCATGCCTGATGAACTGCGTGATTTGATCCTGTGACTATTGATAGCGGCTTTAACCACATCACCGTACTGCTCGACGAAGCCGTGGAGGCTCTCGCCGTACGTCCTGATGGATGCTATCTGGACGGTACGTTCGGTCGCGGCGGACACAGCCGGCTGATCCTCAGCCAGCTCGGAACAGATGGTCGTCTCATCGGATTCGACAAAGATCCACAAGCGATTGCCACCGGGCAAACGCTAGCGGCCGAAGACGGCCGCTTTGTCGTTGTGCAGCGCAGCTTTGCCGAGCTCGGTTCGGTGGTTGCCGAACAGGGTCTGAGCGGCAAGGTCAGCGGCATTCTGCTCGACCTCGGCGTCTCTTCGCCGCAGCTCGACGACGCTGAACGCGGCTTCAGTTTCCTCAACGACGGTCCGCTGGACATGCGCATGGATCCGTCCCGTGGCATCAGCGCTGCCGAATTCGTCAACACCGCGCCGGCTGAAGAAATCGCCCGGGTGTTCAAGGAATACGGCGAAGAACGTTTCTCCGGTCGCATGGCTCGTGCCGTTGCCGAACGTCGCGATATCACGCCGTTCGAGCGCACCGCCGATCTGGCCGAAGTGCTCAAGGTCGCCAACCCGGCGTGGGAAAAGGGCAAGAACCCGGCCACCCGTGCGTTCCAGGGTTTGCGCATTCACGTCAACAACGAACTGGGCGATCTGGAAGCCGGCCTCGAAGCCGCGCTGGACGCACTGGAAATCGGTGGGCGTCTGGTGGTGATCAGCTTCCACTCGCTGGAAGACCGCATCGTCAAACTCTTCATGCGCAAACTGGTGAAAGGCGAAGCCGACAACCTGCCGCGCAACCTGCCGGTTCGTCACGTAGCGTTCGAACCGAAAATCAAAGTCCATGGCAAAGCGCAGACGGCCTCCGACGCCGAACTCAAAGCCAACCCACGTTCCCGTAGCGCCGTCATGCGCGTCGCGGAGAAGTTGCGGTGAGCAAGCTTTTCGCCAAGCCATTGCCTGGCGGCAGCTTTTTGATGCTGCTGCTGTTTATCGGCGTGCTCGTGTCGGCCATCGGCGTGTCTTACAGCGCGCACTGGAACCGCCAGTTGCTCAACAATCTTTATAACGAACTCAGCGTGCGCGACAAGGCGCAGGCCGAGTGGGGCCGTTTGATTCTTGAACAAAGCACCTGGACCGCGCACAGCCGGATCGAAGTGCTGGCCAGCGAACAATTGAAAATGCACATTCCGGGCGCGGCTGACGTGAAGATGGTGGCGCCATGATGAAACTCGAAGGCGCACTCTTCCCTTGGCGCTTCCGCCTGATGGTGGCACTGCTCGGCGTGATGGTCGCAGCAATCTGCTGGCGCATCATCGACCTGCAAGTGGTTGACCGTGACTTCCTCAAAGGTCAGGGCGACGCACGCAGTCTGCGTCACATCCCGATTCCGGCTCACCGTGGTCTGATCACCGACCGTAACGGCGAGCCTTTGGCCGTCAGTACGCCGGTGACCACCCTGTGGGCCAACGCCAAGGAAATGCAGTCGGCCAAAGAAAAGTGGCCGGCACTGGCGGCAGCTCTGGGTCAGGATCCGAAAGCCCTGACCGAGCGTCTCGAAGCTCAGGCCAACAAAGAATTCATTTATCTGGTGCGCGGGCTGACCCCCGAGCAGGGCCAGGCTGTGCTTGATCTGAAAGTGCCGGGCGTTTACGGCATCGAAGAATTCCGCCGCTTCTATCCGGCCGGTGAAGTCACTGCGCACATGGTCGGCTTTACCGACATCGACGACCACGGTCGTGAAGGCGTCGAACTCGCCTACGACGAGTGGCTCGCCGGTGTGCCGGGCAAACGGCAGGTCATCAAGGATCGGCGCGGTCGGCTGATCAAGGATGTCCAGGTCACCAAAAACGCCAAGGCCGGCAAGCCCTTGGCGTTGTCCATTGACCTGCGTCTGCAATACCTGGCCAACCGCGAGCTGCGTAACGCAATCATCGAAAACGGCGCCAAGGCCGGCAGTCTGGTGATCATGGACGTGAAGACCGGCGAGATCCTCGCCATGGTCAACCAGCCGACCTACAACCCGAACAACCGTCGCAACCTGCAACCGGCGATGATGCGTAACCGCGCGATGATCGACGTGTTCGAGCCGGGTTCGACGATGAAAGCCATCTCGATGAGCGCCGCGATCGAATCCGGCCGCTGGAAACCGACCGACACCGTCGAGGTGTATCCGGGTACTTTGCAGATTGGCAAGTACACCATCAAAGACGTTTCGAGAACCGAAGGCCCGGTGCTGGACATGACCGGCATCCTGATCAATTCCAGTAACGTCGGCATGAGTAAGGTCGCGTTCGATATCGGCGGCGAAACCATTTATCGCCTCGCACAGAAAGTCGGCCTCGGCCAGGACACCGGCCTCGGCTTCCCGGGCGAGCGCGTCGGCAACCTGCCGAACTACCGTGAGTGGCGCAAGGCAGAAACCGCAACCCTGTCTTACGGCTACGGTATTTCCGTGACCGCGATTCAGCTGGTGCACGCCTTCTCTGCACTGGCAAACAATGGTCGTCTCGCGCCGCTGACCCTGATCAAAACCGACAAGCCGCCGCAAACCACGCAAGTGCTGCCGGAAGCCGTCGCGAAAACCATGCAAGGCATGCTCACCCAAGTGATCGAAGCACCGCGCGGTGTATTCCGTGCGCAGGTGCCGGCGTATCACGTGGCCGGCAAGTCGGGTACTGCACGTAAAACGTCGGTGGGTACCAAGGGCTACGCCGAAAACTCCTATCGCTCGCTGTTCGCCGGTTTCGGCCCGATGAGTGATCCGCGTTACGCCATCGTTGTGGTGATCGACGAACCAAGCAAGGCCGGCTACTTCGGTGGTCTGGTATCGGCGCCAGTGTTCAGCCGCGTGATGTCCGGCACTCTGCGTCTGATGAACGTGACCCCGGACAATCTGCCGGCGACACAACAGGCCAACGCCACCCCGGTCATACCGCTGAAAGCCAATGGAGGGCGCGGCTGATGTCATTAAGTCTGAACAAGATATTCCCCCACGCCGGCCACGATCTGTTGATCCGTGAATTGGCGCTGGACAGCCGTAACGTACGCGCTGGCGATCTGTTCCTCGCCGTGCCGGGCGGCAAATTTGATGGCCGTGCGCACATCGCTGATGCACTGCAACGCGGTGCTGCCGCTGTAGCTTATGAAGTCGAAGGCGCCACTGTGCTGCCGATCACCGACGTGCCGCTGATCCCGGTCAAAGGCCTCGCTGCGCAACTGTCGGACATCGCCGGGCGTTTTTACGGTGAGCCAAGTCATCACCTGAACCTGGTGGGCGTGACCGGCACCAACGGTAAGACCAGCGTGACCCAATTGGTTGCGCAGGCGCTGGATCTGCTCGGTCAACATTGCGGCATCGTCGGCACGCTGGGTTCCGGCTTCTATGGCGCACTGGAAAGCGGTCTGCACACCACGCCGAATCCGATTGCCGTACAAGCGACATTGGGCGACCTGAAAAAGGCCGGCGCCAAAGCCGTGGCCATGGAAGTGTCGTCCCACGGTCTGGATCAGGGCCGCGTCACTGCACTGGCGTTCGACGTGGCGGTGATGACCAACCTGTCCCGCGATCATCTGGATTATCACGGCACCATGCAGGTGTACGCTGAGGCCAAGGCCAAGCTGTTCGCCTGGAATGATTTGAAGTGCCGCGTGGTCAACCTCGACGATGATTTTGGCCGGCAACTGGCCGCTGAAAAACGTGAGTCGCGTTTGATCACCTATAGCCTGCTCGACAGCAGCGCCTATCTGTATTGCCGCGAAGCGCAGTTCGACGACCACGGTGTGCGCGCCACATTGGTCACGCCGCAGGGCGAACATCATCTGCGCAGCACGCTGCTCGGTCGCTTCAACCTGAGCAACGTCCTTGCTGCGGTCGGCGCATTGCTCGGTCTGGATTACGCGCTCGACGAAATTCTCAAAGTGCTGCCGAAACTCGAAGGCCCGGCCGGGCGCATGC
Organism: Pseudomonas sp. 18058; assembly: GCF_902706155.1. NCBI lineage: Bacteria > Pseudomonadati > Pseudomonadota > Gammaproteobacteria > Pseudomonadales > Pseudomonadaceae > Pseudomonas > Pseudomonas sp. 18058. The sequence continues at coordinate 24,266 of NZ_CACSJY010000049.1, read as the reverse complement.
AGCGTCTTGGCGGTGGCACGCAACCGTTGGTGGTGGTCGATTACGCCCACACCCCGGACGCACTGGAAAAAGTACTGACCGCGCTGCGCCCGCACGTCAAAGGTCAACTGCTGTGCCTGTTCGGCTGCGGCGGTGACCGTGATCGCGGCAAGCGTCCGTTGATGGCTGAAGTGGTCGAGCGTCTGGCCGATCAGGTGCTGGTCACCGACGACAACCCGCGTACTGAAGATCCGGCAGTGATTTTCGATGACATCCGCGCCGGTTTCACGGCTGTGGATAAAGTTACCTTCGTTGCTGGCCGTGGTCAGGCGATTGCACAACTGATCGCCGGCGCGTCGGCCGATGACGTGATTGTTCTGGCCGGTAAAGGTCACGAGGACTATCAGGAAATCAACGGCGAGCGCCACGCTTTCTCCGATCTGGTCGAGGCTGATCATGCCCTGACCGCTTGGGAGGTGGCCCATGCTTAAGGCCCTCAAACTCAGCGAGCTGACCAATGCGCTCGACGCACGTTTGATCGCTGCTGATGCCAGCTTCGACGGCGTCAGCATCGACAGTCGCGCGATCCAGCCTGGCCAATTGTTTATTGCGCTGACCGGCCCGCGTTTCGACGGTCACGACTACTTGAACGATGTCGCCGCCAAAGGCGCCGTCGCTGCGCTGGTCGAGCGTGAAGTCGCCGACAGCACTTTGCCGCAATTGCTGGTCAGGGACACCCGTCAGGCCCTCGGCCAGTTGGGCGCCTTGAATCGCGCCGCGTTCACTCAGCCTGTAGCGGCGGTGACCGGTTCCAGCGGCAAAACCACGGTCAAGGAAATGCTCGCGAGCATCCTGCGCACGCGCGGCCCGGTGCTGGCGACCCGTGGCAACCTGAACAACGACCTCGGCGTACCGCTGACCCTGATCGAACTGGCACCGGAGCACACCTCGGCCGTGATCGAACTGGGCGCCTCGCGTCTGGGCGAAATCGCCTACACCGTCGGGCTGACCAAGCCGCACGTAGCGATTCTGAACAATGCCGGCACCGCTCACGTCGGTGAGTTCGGCGGCCCGGAAAAAATCGTCGAAGCCAAAGGCGAAATCATCGAAGGGCTGGCGGCCGATGGCATCGCCGTGCTCAACCTCGATGACAAGGCTTTCGGTATCTGGAAGACCCGCGCTGCCGGTCGCCAAGTGTTGACCTTTGCCCTGAGCAACACGCAGGCGGACTTTTACGCCAGCGACCTGACCACCGATGCCCGTGGTTGCCCGGCCTTCAATCTGCACACACCTGAAGGTGTCGAGCGCGTTCAACTGAACCTGCTCGGCACCCATAACGTCGCCAATTCCATGGCCGCCGCCGCTGCCGCGCACGCCTTGGGCGTGTCGCTGTTCGGCATCGCCACCGGCCTTGGCGCGGTGCAACCGGTCAAGGGTCGCACCGTCGCGCAACTGGCGAAGAACGGCATGCGCGTGATCGATGATACTTACAACGCAAACCCCACCTCGATGTGCGCGGCCGTTGATATACTCGCCGGCTTTTCCGGCCGCACCGTCCTGGTGCTCGGGGATATCGGCGAGTTGGGCGATTGGGCGGAGCAGGGGCACCGCGACGTGGGCGAGTACGCCCGGGGCAAGGTTTCCGCGCTTTACGCCGTCGGGCCAAACATGGTTCACGCCGTCAACGCATTCGGTGAACAGGCGCATCACTTCGGCACGCAAGCCGAGCTGATCCAGGCCCTCGACGCCGAGCAGGACACAAACACCACTATTTTGATCAAGGGTTCGCGCAGTGCAGCGATGGAAAACATCGTTGCGGCTCTGTGCGGATCCAGTCTGGAGAAACATTAATGCTGCTGCTGCTAGCGGAGTATCTGCAACAGTTCTACAAAGGCTTCGCGGTCTTTCAGTACCTGACCCTGCGCGGGATTCTCGGTGTGCTGACCGCGCTGGTTTTGTCGCTGTGCTATGGCCCGTGGATGATTCGCACCCTGCAGAACCGTCAGATCGGTCAATCCGTGCGTAACGACGGCCCGCAATCGCACCTGTCCAAGTCGGGCACCCCGACCATGGGCGGCGCACTGATTCTGTCTTCGATCGGCGTCAGCACTTTGCTTTGGGCTGACTTGAGCAACCGCTACGTCTGGACTGTGTTGCTGGTGACCTTGCTGTTCGGCGCCATCGGCTGGGTCGACGATTACCGCAAAGTCATCGAGAAGAATTCGCGTGGCTTGCCGAGCCGCTGGAAGTATTTCTGGCAGTCGGTGTTTGGCCTCGGCGCAGCGATCTTCCTTTATATGACCGCGTCCACCCCGGTGGAAACCACGCTGATCCTGCCGATGCTCAAGGACTACAGCATTCCGCTGGGCCTGGGCTTCATCGTGCTGACTTACTTTGTGATTGTCGGTTCGAGCAACGCGGTCAACCTGACTGACGGCCTCGACGGTCTGGCGATCATGCCCACCGTGATGGTTGGCGGTGGCCTGGGCATCTTCTGCTACCTGTCGGGTAACGTGAAATTCGCTGAATACCTGCTGATCCCTTATGTGCCGGGCGCGGGCGAACTGATCGTGTTCTGCGGCGCGCTGATTGGCGCCGGATTGGGCTTCCTCTGGTTCAACACCTATCCAGCGCAAGTGTTCATGGGCGACGTCGGTGCCCTGGCACTCGGCGCGGCACTGGGCACCATCGCGGTGATCGTCCGTCAGGAAATCGTCCTGTTCATCATGGGCGGCGTGTTCGTGATGGAAACCCTGTCAGTCGTCATTCAGGTTGCGTCCTTTAAGCTGACCGGTCGCCGTGTGTTCCGCATGGCACCGATACACCACCACTTTGAACTCAAGGGCTGGCCCGAGCCGCGCGTGATTGTCCGTTTCTGGATCATCACCGTGATTCTCGTGCTGGTTGGCCTTGCCACCCTGAAGCTGAGGTAGAACGAGTGTCTCTGATCGCTTCTGACCACTTCCGCATCGTTGTCGGCCTCGGCAAGAGCGGCATGTCCCTGGTTCGCTTCCTGGCGAACCGGGGCACGTCGTTTGCCGTGGCGGACACGCGGGAAAATCCACCGGAACTGGCCACGCTCAAGCGTGACTATCCGCACGTGGAAGTGCGTTGTGGCGAGCTGGACGTCGAATTCCTCTGCCGTGCCGACGAGCTCTACGTGAGCCCCGGCCTGGCGCTGGCGACCCCGGCCCTGCAAGCCGCTGCGGCCCGTGGCGTGAAACTGTCCGGCGACATCGAGCTGTTCGCGCGTAACGCGCAGGCGCCGATCGTGGCCATCAGCGGTTCCAACGCGAAAAGCACCGTCACCACCCTGGTCGGCGAGATGGCGGCTGCGGCGGGCAAACGCGTCGCCGTCGGCGGCAACCTCGGCACCCCGGCGCTGGACTTGCTCAGCGACGACATCGAGCTGTACGTGATGGAGCTGTCGAGCTTCCAGCTGGAAACCACTGACCAGCTCAACGCTGAAGTGGCGACCGTGCTGAACATCAGCGAAGACCACATGGATCGCTACAGCGGTCTGCCGGCGTACCACCTGGCCAAGCACCGGATCTTCCGTGGCGCGAAGCAGTTCGTGGTCAACCGTCAGGATGCGCTGAGCCGTCCGCTGATGGGCGAAGGCCAGCCATGCTGGACGTTCGGCCTGACCAAACCTGATTTCAAAGCCTTCGGTATCCGCGAAGAAGACGGCGAGAAGTATCTGGCCTTCGAATTCCAGAACCTGATGCCAGTGCGCGAATTGAAGATTCGTGGCGCGCATAACCAGTCCAACGCCCTCGCGGCGCTGGCACTCGGTCATGCGGTCGGCCTGCCGTTCGATGCGATGCTCGCGGCGCTGCGCAACTTCGCCGGTCTCGAACACCGCTGCCAGTGGGTGCGTGATCTCGACGGCGTGGCTTACTACAACGATTCCAAAGCCACCAACGTCGGCGCCGCACTGGCTGCGATCGAAGGCTTGGGCGCGGACATCGACGGCAAGGTCATCCTGATCGCCGGTGGCGATGGCAAGGGTGCCGAATTCAACGATCTGCATGATCCGGTGGCGGCCAACTGCCGCGCCGTGATCCTCATGGGCCGCGACTCCGACAAGATCGGCGCCGCCATCGGCGATGCCGTGCCGCTGATTCGCGCGACCTCGCTGGTCGACGCCGTCGCGCAATGCCGCGCCGCTGCTCAGCCGGGTGACGTGGTGCTGCTGTCGCCAGCCTGCGCCAGTTTCGACATGTTCAAGAATTATGAAGACCGTGGTCACCAGTTCGTCCGCGCTGTGGAGGAATTGGCATGAGCCTGCGCAATATCATCAAACCGTATCCGTCGCCGATCATCACCGGGCGCGGTATCGACCTCGATTTCCCGATGCTCGCCGGTTGCCTGGCGCTGCTCGGTCTCGGTTTGATCATGATCGCCTCGGCGTCCACCGAAGTGGCGGCCGCGCAGTCGGGCAGTCCGCTGTATTACATGATTCGCCACCTTATATATGTGGTGCTGGGTTTGGGCGCGTGTGTCATCACTATGATGATCCCGATCGCCACCTGGCAGCGCCTCGGCTGGTTGATGTTGCTCGGCGCGTTCGGTTTGCTGGTGATGGTTATCGTCCCCGGCATCGGCCGAGAAGTGAACGGTTCGATGCGCTGGATCGGTTTCAGCTTCTTCAACGTGCAGCCGTCCGAAATCGCCAAAGTATTCGTGGTGATCTACCTCGCCGGTTATCTGGTGCGGCGACAGAAAGAAGTGCGCGAGAGCTGGATGGGCTTCTTCAAGCCGTTCATCGTGCTGCTGCCGATGGCGGGTCTGTTGCTGATGGAGCCGGACTTCGGTGCCACCGTGGTAATGATGGGCGCTGCGGCGGCAATGCTATTCCTTGGCGGGGTCGGGCTGTTCCGCTTCTCGCTGATGGTGGTGTTGGCGGTCGGGGCGGTGGTGCTGCTGATTCAGATGCAGCCGTATCGAATGGCGCGTCTGACCAACTTCGCTGACCCGTGGGCTGACCAGTTCGGCGCTGGTTATCAACTGTCGCAAGCGTTGATCGCCTTCGGTCGCGGTGAATGGCTCGGCGTGGGCCTGGGCAACAGCGTGCAGAAGCAGTTCTACCTGCCGGAAGCGCACACCGACTTCGTGTTCTCGGTTCTCGCTGAAGAGCTGGGCGCGGTGGGTTCGCTGTGCACCGTGGCCCTGTTCGTGTTCGTGTGTATTCGCGGCATGTACATCGGCTTGTGGGCGGAGAAAGCCAAACAGTATTTCGCAGCTTATGTGGCCTACGGCTTGTCGTTCCTGTGGATTGGTCAGTTCCTGATCAACATCGGGGTGAACGTCGGCCTGCTGCCAACCAAGGGTCTGACCTTGCCGTTCCTCAGTTACGGCGGCAGTTCGTTGGTGATCTGCTGTGCCTGTCTCGGCTTGTTATTGAGGATCGAGTGGGAGAGTCGAACCCACCTGGGCAGTGAAGAAATGGAATTCCATGAGAGCGACTTCGCTGAGGAGCCGAATCATGGGCGCTAACGTATTGATCATGGCCGGCGGAACCGGCGGCCACGTGTTCCCGGCGCTGGCCTGTGCCCGCGAGTTTCAGGCGCGCGGCTACACCGTGCACTGGCTCGGCACGCCGCGCGGAATTGAAAACGAACTGGTGCCGGGCGCAGGGCTGGAACTGCACCGCATCAACGCCAGCGGTTTGCGCGGCAAGGGCAAGCTGTCGCTGCTCAAGGCGCCGTTCATGCTGCTGAAGTCGGTCTGGCAGGCGCGGGCGATCATTCGCCAGTTGAAACCAGTGTGTGTGGTCGGCTTTGGTGGTTATGTGACTGGTCCCGGCGGGCTTGCCGCGAAACTGGCCGGCGTGCCGGTGATCGTTCACGAGCAGAACGCTGTGGCCGGCACCGCCAATCGGTTGCTGGTGCCGTTCGCCGCCCGGGTGTGTGAAGCGTTCCCCGACACCTTTACTCTGTCGGACACCCGCCGTACCACCGGAAACCCGGTGCGCAGCGAGCTGTTCCTCGAAACATCGCGACCAGCCCTGGCCGGTCGCAAAGCGCGTTTGCTGATCCTTGGCGGAAGCCTTGGCGCAGAACCGTTGAATAAATTGCTGCCTGAAGCCCTGGCCCAAGTCGCTGCCGATTTGCGCCCGGAAGTGTTTCATCAGGCCGGCAAAAACCACGATGAAGTGACTGCAGAGCGCTACCGCGCCGCCGGCGTCGAAGCGCAGGTGCAGCCGTTCATCAAAGACATGGCCCAAGCCTATGGCTGGGCCGACCTGGTGGTGTGCCGCGCAGGCGCGTTGACCATCAGTGAGCTGGCTGCCGCCGGTCTGCCCTCGATGCTGGTGCCTTTGCCCCACGCGATCGACGATCACCAGACCCGCAACGCCGATTATTTGGCCCGTGAAGGCGCAGCCTTCCTGATGCCGCAAAGAACGACTGGTGCCGCGGATCTTGCCGCGCGCCTGACAGAGGTCTTGATGCAACCGCAACGACTCGAAGATATGGCCCAAGCGGCCCGCCGTCTGGCGAAACCCGATGCCACCCGTAGCGTGGTCGATACCTGTCTGGAGGTGGCCCATGGTTGAGAATCAGAAAGCCATGCCGCAACCGGAAATGCGCCGCATCCGTCGCATCCACTTCGTCGGTATCGGCGGCGTGGGCATGTGCGGTATTGCCGAAGTGTTGTTGAACCTGGGCTATGAAGTGTCCGGTTCCGACCTGAAAGCTTCGCCGGTCACCGAGCGTCTGGAATCGTTCGGCGCGCAGATCTTCATCGGCCACCGTGCCGAGAACGCCGCGACCGCCGATGTACTGGTGGTGTCGAGCGCTGTGAACACCTCTAACCCGGAAGTCGCGACCGCCCTTGAGCGCCGTATTCCAGTGGTGCCGCGGGCCGAAATGCTCGCCGAACTGATGCGCTATCGCCACGGCATCGCCGTCGCCGGTACGCACGGCAAAACCACCACTACCAGCCTGATCGCTTCGGTGTTCGCCGCCGGTGGTCTGGATCCGACCTTCGTCATCGGTGGCCGTCTGAATGCTGCGGGCACCAATGCCCAGCTCGGCACCAGCCGTTACCTGATCGCCGAAGCCGATGAAAGCGACGCGAGCTTCCTGCACCTGCAACCGCTGGTGGCCGTGGTCACCAACATCGACGCCGACCACATGGCGACCTACGACGGTGACTTCAACAAACTGAAGAAAACGTTCGTCGAGTTCCTGCACAACCTGCCGTTCTACGGTTTGGCCGTGATGTGCCTGGACGATCCGGTCGTGCGCGAAATCCTGCCGCTGGTGAAACGTCCGACCGTGACCTACGGCTTCAGCGAAGACGCTGACGTGCGCGCGATCAATGTGCGTCAGCAAGGCATGCAAACCTTCTTCACCGTGCTGCGCCCTGACCGCGAGCCGCTGGACGTTTCCGTGAACATGCCGGGCAACCACAACGTGCTCAACTCGCTGGCGACCATCTGCATTGCGTCCGACGAGGGCGTCAGCGATGAAGCCATCGTTCAGGGCCTGTCGGGTTTCCAGGGTGTCGGTCGACGCTTCCAGGTCTACGGCGAACTGCCGGTGGACGGCGGCCACGTGATGCTGGTTGACGACTACGGTCACCACCCGACCGAAGTCGCAGCAGTGATCAAAGCCGTACGCGGTGGCTGGCCGGAACGCCGTCTGGTGATGGTGTATCAACCGCACCGTTACAGCCGCACCCGCGACCTGTACGACGATTTCGTCAATGTACTGGCCGACGCCAACGTGCTGCTGCTGATGGAAGTTTATCCGGCCGGCGAAGAGCCGATCCCGGGCGCCGACAGCCGCAAGCTGTGCAACAGCATCCGTCAGCGCGGTCAGCTCGACCCGATCTACATCGAGCGTGGCGTTGATCTGGCACCGCTGGTGAAGCCGCTGTTGCGTGCTGGCGACATCCTGCTGTGCCAGGGCGCGGGTGATATCGGCGGTCTCGCGCCGAAGCTGTTGAAAAGTGAATTGTTCGCTGGCGCCGTGGCGGCGTCGGTCGAGGGGAAGTTGAAATGACTGCTGCCTACGCCAACCTGTTCTCCACCATCGCGCCGAAAGACTTCGGCCGCGTCGCCGTGCTCTTCGGCGGCTTGAGTGCCGAGCGTGAGGTTTCGCTGAAATCCGGTAACGCCGTTCTCGATGCGCTGCAGAGCGCTGGTGTGGACGCGTTCGGTATCGACGTTGGCGCCGACATTCTGCAACGTCTGCTGAGTGAAAAAATCGACCGCGCCTTCATCATTCTTCACGGCCGTGGCGGTGAAGACGGCTCCATGCAGGGCCTGCTCGAAGTGGCCGGCATTCCCTACACCGGCAGCGGCATTCTGGCCTCGGCACTGGCGATGGACAAACTGCGCACCAAGCAGGTCTGGCACAGCCTCGGGATTCCGACGCCGCGCCACGCCGTGCTGTGCAGCGAAGCCGATTGTATTTCTGCGGCGACGGAACTGGGCTTCCCTTTGATCGTCAAACCGGCCCATGAAGGTTCAAGTATCGGGATGGCCAAAGTGAGTTCTGCGTCCGAGTTGATCGACGCATGGAAAGCGGCCAGTACCTACGATTCGCAAGTCTTGGTTGAGCAATGGATTCAAGGTCCGGAGTTCACCATCGCCACCCTGCGTGACCAGGTGTTGCCTCCAATCGCCCTGGGTACACCGCACACGTTTTACGACTACGACGCCAAGTACATCGCCAACGATACCCAGTACCGCATTCCGTGCGGGCTGGATGCCGCCAAGGAAAAGGAACTCATGGATCTCACGGCCAAGGCCAGTGAGGCGCTGGGGATTGCCGGTTGGGGCAGGGCGGACGTGATGCAGGACGCCGACGGGCAGTTCTGGTTCCTGGAAGTGAACACCGCACCGGGCATGACCGATCACAGTCTGGTGCCGATGGCGGCCCGTGCTGCCGGTCTGGATTTCCAGCAACTGGTACTGGCCATTCTGGCCGCCAGTGTTGAGGGCGCAGTTACCCAAGAGGCGCGAGGTTAAGACCATGCAAGGCGCTCAGCTCAGACATCAGCCACCCGCACCCGGCCGCAAGCCGGTACCGCGGGGTGCCAGCCGAATGGTGGCGAAAGAGCCGATGTCCGCGCGCCTGCCGAAAGCCAATTTCGGTTTTCTGAAAAGCCTGTTCTGGCCGGTGCTGCTGGTTGTGCTGGGCTTTGGTACGTACGAAGGGGCAACGCGTTTGCTGCCGTACGCCGACCGGCCGATCACCAAGATCGCCGTGCAGGGCGACCTCAGCTACATCAGCCAGCAAGCAGTGCAGCAGCGCATCGCCCCGTACGTGGCGTCGAGCTTCTTCACCATCGACCTGGCCGGGATGCGCACCGAGCTTGAGCAGATGCCCTGGATCGCCCATGCCGAAGTACGTCGGGTGTGGCCGGATCAAGTGGTGATCCGCCTCGAAGAGCAATTGCCGGTGGCGCGTTGGGGTGACGAGTCGTTGCTGAACAACCAGGGCCAGGCGTTTACGCCCAAGGAACTGGCGAACTACGAACACCTGCCACAGCTGTTCGGTCCTCAACGGGCCCAGCAGCAAGTGATGCAGCAGTATCAGGTGCTGAGCCAGATGCTGCGGCCGTTGGGCTTCTCGATTGCACGCCTGGAATTGCGTGAACGCGGGAGCTGGTTCCTGACCACCGGTGCCGGCAGTTCCGGCCCCGGCATCGAGCTGCTGCTGGGACGCGGCAATTTGGTGGAAAAGATGCGCCGCTTTATCGCCATCTATGACAAGACGCTTAAAGACCAGATTACGAACATTGCGCGCATCGATCTGCGCTACGCCAACGGCCTCGCTGTTGGCTGGCGGGAACCTGTAGCGCCGACGACAGCCCAACCCGCTGTCGCGAAGAATTAAGAAGAGGCAGGACCCATGGCAAACGTGCAAAGCGGCAAAATGATCGTCGGTCTCGATATCGGCACCTCCAAGGTGGTGGCGCTGGTCGGCGAGGTCTCCGACGACGGCACGCTGGAAATCGTCGGGATCGGTACCCATCCGTCCCGTGGCCTGAAGAAGGGCGTGGTGGTGAACATCGAGTCCACCGTGCAATCGATCCAGCGTGCGATCGAAGAAGCCCAACTGATGGCGGGCTGCCGCATTCACTCGGCGTTCGTCGGCGTGGCGGGCAATCACATCCGCAGCCTGAACTCCCACGGCATCGTCGCGATCCGTGATCGCGAAGTCAGCTCGGCCGACCTTGAGCGCGTACTCGACGCTGCTCAGGCTGTAGCGATCCCGGCTGACCAGCGCGTGCTGCACACCCTGCCGCAGGATTACGTGATCGATAACCAGGAAGGCGTTCGTGAGCCACTGGGCATGTCCGGCGTGCGTCTGGAAGCCAAGGTTCACGTGGTCACCTGCGCCGTCAACGCTGCACAGAACATTGAAAAATGCGTGCGTCGCTGCGGTCTGGAAATCGACGACATCATTCTCGAGCAACTGGCCTCGGCCTACTCGGTACTGACCGACGACGAGAAAGAACTGGGCGTGTGCCTGGTCGACATCGGCGGCGGTACTACCGACATCGCGATCTTCACCGAAGGCGCGATCCGTCACACCGCGGTGATCCCGATTGCCGGTGATCAGGTGACCAACGACATCGCCATGGCGTTGCGCACCCCGACTCAGTACGCCGAAGAAATCAAAATCCGCTACGCCTGCGCCCTGGCGAAACTGGCCGGTGCCGGTGAAACCATCAAGGTGCCAAGCGTCGGCGACCGTCCACCGCGCGAACTGTCGCGTCAGGCCCTGGCCGAAGTGGTCGAGCCGCGTTACGACGAACTGTTCACGCTGATCCAGGCCGAGCTACGTCGCAGCGGCTACGAAGACCTGATCCCGGCCGGCATCGTGCTGACTGGCGGTACTTCGAAGATGGAAGGCGCGACTGAACTGGCCGAAGAAATCTTCCACATGCCGGTTCGTCTGGGCGTGCCGCACGGCGTCAAAGGTCTGGATGACGTGGTGCGCAACCCGATTTATTCCACTGGCGTTGGCTTGTTGATGTACGGCCTGCAAAAGCAGTCCGACGGGATCTCGTTCTCGGGCATCGGCAGCCGCGATAGCTACAGCAACGAAGAGCCACAGGCGCCGTTGCTGGACCGATTGAAGAAGTGGGTTCAAGGCAACTTTTAAGAGCAGTTCGAAGCGTCAAGCTTCGAGCGGCAAGCAGTAGCAGTAGATGCACCGCAACAAACATGCAGTAGGCGAAAAAAACTAGAGAATGTAAGGAGAGGGAAAATGTTCGAACTCGTAGACAACATCCCCGCAAGCCCGGTAATCAAAGTTATCGGTGTCGGCGGTGGCGGCGGCAACGCTGTCAACCACATGGTCAAGAGCAACATCGAAGGCGTTGAATTCATCTGCGCCAACACCGATGCTCAAGCGCTGAAAAACATCGGCGCACGTACCATCCTGCAACTGGGCACTGGCGTGACCAAAGGCCTTGGCGCCGGCGCGAACCCGGAAGTCGGCCGTCAGGCTGCTCTGGAAGACCGTGAGCGTATTGCCGAAGTGCTGCAGGGCACCAACATGGTGTTCATCACCACTGGCATGGGCGGCGGTACCGGTACCGGTGCTGCACCGATCATCGCCGAAGTGGCCAAGGAAATGGGCATTCTGACCGTTGCGGTCGTGACTCGTCCGTTTCCGTTCGAAGGCCGCAAGCGTATGCAGATCGCCGATGAAGGCATCCGCATGCTGTCCGAAAGCGTCGACTCGTTGATCACCATTCCTAACGAGAAGCTGCTGACCATCCTCGGTAAAGACGCCAGCCTGCTGTCGGCTTTCGCCAAGGCTGACGATGTACTGGCCGGTGCCGTTCGCGGTATCTCCGACATCATCAAGCGTCCGGGTATGATCAACGTCGACTTCGCCGACGTGCGTACCGTGATGAGCGAAATGGGCATGGCAATGATGGGCACTGGCTGCGCCAGCGGTCCGAACCGTGCACGTGAAGCCACTGAAGCTGCGATCCGTAACCCGCTGCTGGAAGACGTGAACCTGCAAGGCGCACGCGGCATTCTGGTGAACATCACCGCCGGCCCTGACCTGTCCCTGGGTGAGTACTCCGACGTGGGTAGCATTATCGAAGCCTTTGCTTCCGAGCACGCCATGGTCAAGGTCGGTACCGTTATCGATCCGGACATGCGTGACGAGCTGCACGTGACTGTGGTTGCTACCGGTCTGGGCGCAAAAATCGAGAAGCCTGTGAAGGTCATCGACAATACCGTTCATACCTCGATGTCGACCGCTCAGGTACAACAACCGGCTCCGACCCGTCAGGAAGCGCCAGCGGTAAATTACCGTGATCTGGATCGTCCGACCGTCATGCGCAACCAGGCTCAGGCCGGTGCTGCGGCTGCCGCGAAGATGAATCCGCAAGATGACCTGGACTACCTGGACATCCCGGCATTCCTGCGTCGTCAGGCCGATTGATGGAATGTATCAGGGCTATGAAGGTGATTGGTGTTCAGCAAAGGCTCGGTCTGCTATTATCGCCAGCCTTTGTTGATACCAGTTCGCAATTTGCGCTGAAGCGGCCCAAGCCATGATTAAACAACGCACACTGAAAAATATTATCCGTGCCACAGGTGTAGGCCTGCACTCCGGTGAGAAGGTCTATCTGACCCTCAAGCCTGCGCCTGTCGACACTGGCATTGTGTTTTGTCGCGCTGACCTCGACCCTGTGGTGCAGATTCCTGCCCGCGCGGAAAACGTCGGTGAAACCACTATGTCGACGACGCTGATCAATGGCGACGTCAAAGTGGACACGGTAGAGCACTTGCTCTCGGCCATGGCTGGCCTGGGCATCGATAACGCCTACGTCGAGCTCTCCGCGTCCGAAGTCCCGATCATGGATGGCAGCGCTGGACCCTTCGTATTCCTGATTCAATCGGCAGGCCTGGAAGAACAGGACGCCGCCAAGAAATTCATCCGCATCCTGCGTGAAGTGACAGTGGAAGACGGCGACAAGCGCGCCACTTTCGTCCCTTTCGAAGGGTTCAAGGTGAGCTTCGAGATCGATTTCGATCACCCGGTTTTCCGGGACCGCACCCAAAGTGCAAGCGTGGATTTTTCCAGCACTTCGTTCGTAAAAGAAGTCAGCCGCGCCCGTACCTTTGGTTTCATGAGTGATATCGAGTACCTGCGCAAGCACAACCTCGCACTCGGCGGCAGCGTTGAAAACGCAATCGTGGTCGATGCCGATGGCGTACTGAACGAAGACGGCCTTCGCTATGAAGACGAATTCGTGAAGCACAAGATCCTCGATGCCATTGGCGACCTGTACCTTTTGGGTAACAGCCTGATTGGTGAGTTCAAAGGCTTCAAGTCCGGTCATGCACTGAACAACCAGCTGTTGCGCAAGTTGATTGAGCAAACAGATGCTTGGGAAGTGGTGACGTTCGATGACGCCAGCACCGCACCAATCTCTTACATGCGCCCGGTTGCGGCGGTGTAAGTAAAAAACCTCTCTAGTTTTTTGAAGGCCATCCTCGGATGGCCTTTTTTTATGCTCCTTTTTTCAGACGCAAAAGATCGCAGCCTTCGGCAGCTCCTACAGGAACCGCATTCCAATGTAGGAGCTGCCGAAGGCTGCGATCTTTTGATCTTCAGGCAGCCACCACCACCCGATTACGCCCACCTTCCTTCGCCTGATACAACGCCTTGTCCGCCACAAACAGCAACTGCTCCAGCGTCATCTCACTCGCCGCCGTCCACGTCGCAATGCCGATACTCACCGTCATCGGCCGATCAGCCCCAGCAACCCACGGCAACTGCTCCACCGCCTGCCGAATATGCTCGGCAATCTGCTGCGCGCCCTGGCTGTCAGTCTCAGCCAGAATCACCGAAAACTCCTCGCCGCCATACCGCGCCACCAGATCCGCCGGTCGCCGCACATTGTCCGTAATCACCTTGGCCAACGCCTTCAACGCCTGATCCCCGGCCTGATGCCCGTGCTGGTCATTGAACGCCTTGAAATGGTCGGCGTCGATCATCATCACCGACATCGGCTTGCCCGAACGCTGCGCGCGGAACCACTCGTGACGCAGTGATTGATCAAGCATCCGACGATTGGCGACACCGGTCAGCGCATCGGTGGCGGCCAGTTGCGCCAGTTCACGTTCAGCGCGCTGACGTCGGCGCAGTTCACGGGCGAGCAGCCAGGTCAGCCACAACAAACCGAGACACAACACCCCGGTGGCGCCACTGATCAACATCGCCGTACGCCGCCACGTCGCAAACACCTCATCGCTGGACAGCGCGACCATCACCGTCAGCGGTAAATTGCCCACCCGCGAGTACGTATAGAGGCGCTGCTGATGATCCATGCTCGACGTGCTGCTGAAACTGCCCTTGCCATCCTTGTCGCGCAAAATCCGGATGACATTGGGCCGGTTGCCGAAGCTTTTGCCGATCGAGTCGCTTTGCAGATAGGGCTTCTGCGCCAGCAGCACACCGTCATCGTCGATGATGTTCAGTGTGCTGCCCTTGCCGATGTCGAGGCTTTTGAACAGTTGATCGAAATAGTCGAGCTTCATCGACGCCACCGCCACCCCGACAAATTCGCCGGTGTCTGAGGAAATGCGTCGGCTGAAACTGATGCGCCATTGATTGGCTTCGTCGCAGTCGCAACGGGTCTTGAACGGTCGGCTGATGAACATGCCGACATCGCGGTTGAAGGCGTGGGCGAGGAAGTAATCGCGGTCGGCGAAATTGCCCGGTTTCGGCTCGACCCGTGAAGAGTCAGCGAGGACATCGCCGTGTTTGTCGAGCAGCAGAATATCGCCCTTGAAGCGCGCAGTGGTGGAGCGGTCGAACAGCGCCAGATGGCGGATTTCCGGCGACACGTTTTGCAGATCATCGCGCTGGGCGGCAGCGATCAAACCTTGCAGGGACAGGTCGTAGAGTTCGACGGTACGCAGCACGTCGGCGTCGATCAACTGAGCAATGGTGGTCGCACTGCGGGTGGCGGATTGCCGAGCGTTGGCGTGCTCGCGGATCAGCAGAAAAGTGACGATGGCTAAAATCGCGATCACGCTGAGCAAACTGCCGCAGATCAGCAGCAGCTCGGGGCGTCCGGTCTTGCCCGAAACGGGAGGGGTACGGCTCGCGATCATGATCGGATTATCGGTTGGGAGATCTTCTAAGCGTAGGAGCTGCCGAAGGCTGCGATCTTTTGATCTTGTTTTTAAAAATCAGGATCAAAAGATCGCAGCCTGCGGCAGCTCCTACAGGTTCAGTGTTAACTGATCTTAGAAGACGTTGATCGGGTAGTCGATGATCACGCGGTATTCGTCGGTGTCGGTATCAATCGCGCCGTAACCATTGCCACCGCGATTGGTCGCCCATTGCAGGCGTACCGCCAGATCTTTGGCCTGGCCACTCTGCACCACGTACTTCAAATCGATATCGCGTTCCCAATGCTTGGCATTGCGACCGTCGGCGCTGTACCAGTTCGAGTAACCCTGGCTGTCCGGATCAACCTTGGTCAAATCCACCGTCCCGCGCGAGTACGACACTGCCGACGTCAGCCCCGGATAACCCACACCGGCGAAATCATAGGCGTACTTGAGCTTCCACGAGCGTTCGTTCGGGCCATTGAAGTCCGAGTACTGCTGCGAGTTGTCCAGATAAACGCTGTCGCCCTGACTGATGTAGTCGAACGGCGTATTGCCGTTGACCCGCTGATACGCCGCCGTGACGCTGTGGCTGCCGATCCCCACGATGAAATGCAGGCTGTAGGTGTTGTTGTCGATGTCGCCGAGCAGCGCATCTCCAGTGTCTTGCGTGTGATAGAAGTGCAGGCCCGGGTTGAGGCTGACCAGATCGTTCAACTGCCAGGTGTAATCCAGGTCGTAGTAGTACTGGTTCCAGATGTCCTTGAGTTCGGACGCGTACAGGCTGCTGGTCAAACCCTCGACACCGCTCCACGCCACGCCAGCCCAGTTCAGATGCTGGCTTTCGTCGCCCTCGGCCAACGTCCCGTAGGAGGTACCGATGCGCGTGTGACCACTCTGGTTGTACGGCTTGGTGAAACTGGCCTGACCGCCCTCGATCAACCAGCCGTCGAAGCTGTGGTTGCTCAGACTGACACCGCGAAACGTCTGCGGCAGCATGCGCGTGTCACCGCCCGCGATCACCGGGTTGGTGAGGAACAGGTCACCGGCCTTCAACTCGGTATCGAACGCACGCATTTTCAGCGTACCGCCCGCTGTTGAGAACGAGCCCGGCGCTTTGCCGTTGCCATCGCTGATCGGCAGGATGCTTGAGCCGTCCGTGCCGCCACCGCCGTCGAGTTTCAGGCCGAGCATGGCGTGGGCATCAATGCCGAAACCGACCGTGCCTTCGGTGTAACCCGACTGGAAGATCCCGAGAAACCCTTGGCCCCACTCAATGTTGTCGTCCGCCTGCTGCATGCGGTTGCGATTCATGTAGTAGTTGCGGGCGTTGAGGTTGAGGCTTGAGCCTTCGATGAAACCTTCTTTCGCAGGTTCGTCGGCGTGAACGGCGGGGGCAATCGTTGCGGCAATTGCAATGAACAACGGAGTGAAGCGGACTGGGTAACGCACGTGCAATGGAGCTCCTTGGGTCAACTGGCGCCTCTGTATTTTGAGGCGCTCGATGTTTCTTGTTGTTACAGACGAACCAAACGGCTTTCAGACCACAACGAAAAAAGGCCGCTGAAAGGCAGCGGCCTGGAATGACGACGGTTGAACGGGAAGAGCCAAACAACCGCGTCGAGGGAAACGGAGCGGTGCGCGACTCAGCTGTCTTTTTCCAGCGATTGAGCCTGGGAAGTGGCAGCCTGAGGGGCCTGCGTGGCGTCTTTGGCCTTGGCCATCATTTCTGCCTGATGCTGGTCATACGCTTGAGCGCGGGCAGAATTTTGCGCCACGAACGCGTGGGATTCTTCAGCCATCGCCATCGGCGACAGGATCAATGAGGACAAAACGAAAGCGCTGGCAATACCCATACTGTTGGACATCTTGAAAACCTTCTCGCTTGGCGAGTGTGCTGTTTGGTGCGGGCAAAGATAGTGTTGCCGAGCGATGGGAAACAGCGCGATTTTCATAAATGACTGTTACAGCAAAAGCAAAGATCACCCATCCAGTAGTGGTAGAAATCCTTGTGGCGAGGGGATTTATCCCCGATGTTGATCGTTCCCACGCTCTGCGTGGGAATGCCGCCAGGGACGCTCCGCGTCCCTGTGACGCAGAGCGTCACTGGATACATTCCCACGCAGAGCGTGGGAACGATCGTCACTTGTAGGAGCTGCCGAAGGCTGCGATCTTTTGATCCGCTTTAAACCGGCAAATAAATCCCGAAAGTATTCATCCCCCGATCACTGCGCACAAACACATCCCCACCATGCATCAGCGCAATCGCCTTGACGATCGCCAGCCCCAACCCATGGTTATTGCCGCTGTTACTGCGCGACGCATCCACCCGATAAAACCGCTCGAACAATCGCGGCAAATGCTCACTGGCAATCGGCGATCCCGGATTGGCCACACCAATACTCACCTGATGTTCTTCAACCTCAATCCGCACCTCAATCGCCTGACCCGCCTCGGTATGCTGCACCGCATTACTCAGCAAATTGATCAACGCCCGCCGCAGATGCGCGACTTCAATCTGCACCAGCGCATCACCGCTGACCTGCACCTGAACCTGCGCATCTTCAAGAATGAAATCCAGATACTCCAGCGTCGTCGCCACTTCATCCGCCAGCGAAGTCGACGTCAGTTTGGTCGCCTTATTACCCTGATCCGCACTGGCCAGAAACAACATGTCGTTAATGATCGACCGCAACCGTTCCAGCTCTTCCAGATTGGATTGCAGCACCTCGAAATAATGTTCGGCAGAACGCCCGCGGGTCAGCGCCACTTGGGTCTGGCCGATCAGATTGGTCAGCGGCGAACGCAACTCATGAGCGACGTCGGCGTTGAACGACTCCAAGCGCGAATAGGCCAGTTCGACCCGTTCCAGCGTCGAGTTGAACGAGTCGACAAACTGCTCCAGCTCCGGCGGCAGCGGCGACAAACGCAAGCGCCCAGCTCTGAGCGGCGGTGCCAGTCGCTGTGCTTCGTGAGAGAGTTTGATCAACGGCTTCAAACCAATCCGCGCCACCCAATAACCCAGCGCCGAAGCCATCAACACACCGACAATCGCCAGCCCGATCAGCGCGATCAGCAGGTTGTGCTGAGTCTCATGAAACGTATCGGTGTCGATGCCGATCATAAAGCGCAGCGGCGGGCGCTGATCCTTGGCCGGAAATTCACTCACCAGCACTTTCAGTGGATAAGGCTGCCCCGGCAATTGCAGATCGCGCGTGCCCAAAGGGCCATTGGTGATCTCGCGGATTTGGGGCGTGAGGTTGCCGTATTCGTATTGCGGATCGCCGCTGCTAATCCAGAAACTGATGCGCTTGTCTTCTTCACCGAGCAGCTTGAGTTTGTTGTTGATCTTCACCCAGTGCTCGGGCGTGCCGAAGCGGCCGACCGTGGATTCGAGCACGCTGTAACGCGCGTCCAGCTCGGCTTCCGGCAGCAAGCCCAAACCTTTATCGACCTGCTGATACAACGCGCCGCCGATCAACAGAAACACCAGCAACGCCACCAGCGTGAACATGCCGCTGAGGCGCAGGGCAATCGAATTACTGGACACCACGGCTCTCCAGCACATAACCCATGCCGCGAATGGTGTGCAGCAGTTTCTCGTCGAACGGCCCGTCGAGCTTGGCGCGCAGGCGCTTGATTGCGACCTCGACGACATTCGCGTCGCTGTCGAAATTGATGTCCCAGACCATCTCGGCGATGGCGGTTTTCGAAAGGATTTCACCCTGGCGGCGAGCCAACACGCTCAGCAACGAAAATTCCTTGGCGGTCAGATCCAGTCGCGTACCGGCGCGGGTCGCCTTGCGGCTGATCAAATCTATCCACAGGTCGGCGATGCTCACTTGCACCGGTTCATGGCCGCCACTGCGCCGGGTCAGCGCTTGCAAGCGTGCGACCAGTTCGAGGAAGGAAAACGGTTTGCCGAGGTAATCGTCGGCACCGTCGCGCAAGCCTCGGATACGATCTTCGACGCGCTCGCGGGCGGTGAGCATGATCACTGGAGTTTGCTTGCGCGCACGCAACGCGCGCAGTACGCCGAAGCCATCGAGGCCCGGCAACATGACGTCGAGGACGATCACCGCGTAGTCGCTTTCCAGCGCCAGATGCAGGCCCTCGACGCCGTCGCGGGCCAGATCCACGGTGTAACCCTGTTCCGTCAGACCGCGGTGCAAATAGTCCGCGGTTTTTTCCTCGTCTTCGATAATCAGAACGCGCATGACCCTGCCTCAGTCTGTGGTCGCCAACGCCGGCTGGGGCGCAGGTTTGGGTCTATGGAAAAGTCGCTCGAGCCACAAGTATATGACCGGCGTGGTAAACAACGTCAGCATCTGGCTGACCAGCAAACCGCCGACCACCGCGATGCCCAGCGGTTGGCGCAGCTCGGCGCCGGTGCCGTAACCGAGCATCAGCGGCAGCGCGCCGAGCAGGGCGGCGAGGGTGGTCATGATGATCGGCCGAAACCGCGTGATGCACGCTTCGAAAATCGCATCCTGAGGTGATAAGCCTCGGTGGCGCTGGGCTTCCAATGCGAAGTCGATCATCAGGATGCCGTTCTTCTTGACGATACCGATCAGCAACACCAGACCGATCAAGGCCATGATCGAAAAGTCCTGGCCGCAGATCCACAGCATGATCACCGCGCCCAAACCTGCCGCCGGCAGCGTCGAAATGATCGTCAGCGGGTGTACGAAGCTTTCATAAAGCACGCCGAGAATGATGTACACCGCCACCAGCGCCGCGAGAATCAGCCACGGCTGACTGGCCAGCGAACTCTGGAACGCCTGCGCCGCACCCTGAAAATTGCCGCTGATGGCGGTGGGCATGCCGATCTCGGCCTTGGCCTGATTGAGCAGAATCACCGCATCACCCAACGCCACGCCGGGCGCGAGGTTGAACGACAGGTTGGCGGCGGGGAACATGCCGTCGTGGGCAATCGACAACGGGCCAATGGTCGGCGCATCGAATTTGGCCAGCGCTGACAGCGGCACCATCTCGCCACTCAGCGGTGAGCGCAGGTAGAAATAGTTGAGGCTTTCGGCCTTGCCGCGCTGCTTGGTGTCCAGCTCCAGAATCACGTTGTACTGGTTGACCTGCGTCTGGAATTCATTGATCTGACGTTGGCCGAAGGCGTCGTACAGCGCCTCGTCGACATCGCTGGCGGTCAGGCCGAAACGCGCGGCGGCGCTGCGGTCGATGCTGATGTGGGTGATGCTGCCGCCCAGTTGCAGATCATTGGAAATATCGCGGAATGCCGGGTTGCTGCGCAGTTTTTCCGTGAGGCGTTGCGTCCATGTCGCGAGGGTCGCGCCGTCGTTGCTCTTCAGTACGTATTGGTACTGCGCGCGGCTCGGGCCGGAACTGAGGTTGATGTCCTGGCCTGCGCGCAGGTACAGCACGATGCCGGGGACTTTCATCAGTTGCGGGCGGATGCGGTCGATGAACTGGCTGGCGCTGACGTCGCGGTCACCGCGTTTTTTCAGGGCGATCCAGAAGCGGCCGTTGGCGATGGTCTGGTTACTGCCGGAGACACCCACCGAGTGGGAAAACGCCTGCACCGCCGGATCGGCGGCGACGATTTCGGCCATCGCCAGGTGTTTTTTCACCATGTCGCCGTAGGAAATATCCGCCGCAGCTTCGGTGGTGCCGAGGACGAAACCGGTGTCCTGCACCGGGAAGAAACCTTTCGGGATAAAGATGTAACCGCCGATGGCCAGCGCCAGCGACAAACCGAACACGCCGATCATCAATTTCTGATGGGCGAGGGCGCGGCGCAGGCCTCGTTCGTACCAGCCGAGCAGGCGTTCGCTGAAACCCGGTTTGTCGTGGGCGTGGTGCACCGGTTTGCGCATGAACAGCGCGGCCAGCGTCGGCGCCAAAGTCAGCGACACCACCACGGAAATCATGATGGTCGAGGTCGCGGTCAGGGCGAATTCCTTGAACAGACGCCCGACCACGCCGCCCATGAACAGCAGCGGAATAAACGCCGCCACCAACGAGAAACTGATCGAGACCACGGTGAAGCCGATTTCGCCTGCGCCCTTGATCGCGGCTTCGCGCATATCGTCGCCGGCCTCAAGGTGTCGGTGGATGTTCTCCACCACCACGATCGCATCGTCGACCACAAACCCCACAGCCACCACGATCGCCACCAGCGTCAGGTTGTTCAGGCTGAAGCCGAGGATGTACATCAGGGCGAAACTGGCGATCAGCGATACGCCGAGCACCGCTGAAACAATCAGTGTCGCCGACAATTGGCGCAGGAACAGCGCCATCACCGCGACCACCAGCATGATTGCGATCAACAGGGTGATTTCCACTTCATGCAGCGAGGCGCGAATGGTCTGGGTGCGGTCGATCAGGGTTTTCACTTGCACCGAGGCCGGCAACATCGCTTCGAGGCTGGGCAGGGCGGCTTGAATGCGGTCGACGGTTTCAACGATGTTGGCGCCGGGTTGGCGCGAGATCACCAGGTTCACCCCGGGTTGATCACCGGCCCACGCTTGCACGTAGGCATCTTCCGAACCGTTGACGACTTTGGCGACATCGCGCAGGTGAACCGGGGCGCCATCCTTGTAGGAAACAATGAGTTGGCTGTAGTCCTCGGGGTGGAACAACTGGTCGTTGGTCGACAGCGTCGAGATGCTCGACTCGCCGTACAGCGCACCTTTGGCGAGGTTGAGGCTGGTCTGCTGGATCGCCAGACGAATGTCGGCGAGGGTCAGGCCAATCGCCGCCAGTTTGTCCGCCGATGCTTGCACGCGGATAGCCGGACGTTGCTGACCGGTGATGTTGATTTGGCCTACGCCGTCGATCTGGCTGATCTGACGCGAGAGCAGGGTTTCCACCAGGTCGCTGAGTTCGGTGCCGGGCATCTGCGTCGAGCTGACGCTGAGGATCAGTACCGGGCTGTCGGCCGGGTTGACCTTCTTCCATGTTGGCAGCGTCGGCATGTCCTTGGGCAGTTTGCCGGCGGCGGTGTTGATCGCTGCCTGGACTTCTTGCGCGGCAGTGTCGATGCTTTTATCGAGGGTGAATTGCAGGGTCAGCAGGCTTGAGCCCAGCGCACTGCTTGAGGTCATCTGGGTCATGCCGGGGATGGCACTGAATTGCACCTCCAGCGGCGTGGCCACGGACGAGGCCATGGTGTCGGGGCTGGCGCCGGGCAACTGCGCGGAAACCTGAATCGTAGGAAATTCCGCTTCCGGCAGTGGGGCGATGGGCAGGCGCGGGAAGGCAATCAAACCGACCAGCACCAAAGCGATGGTCAGCAGGATTGTGGCGACCGGATGATCGATGCACCACGTCGAGACGCCTTTGTGCGCTTTCATGGTTTCGGCTCCGCTTGCACCACCTGCGCCGGCTCGGTCATGACTTGCACGGTTGAACCGGGTTTGAGCCGCGACTGGCCATCGGTCACCAGCACGTCACCGGCCTTCACGCCTTTGATGATGTCCTGACCGCTGCCTTGGTAAACCATCTGCACTTGCACGGCTTCAACCTTGTCGCCATTCACCCGGTAAACGAAGTGTTGGTCGAGACCACGTTGTACGACAGTGGGCGGGACGACCAGCGCATCTTTGTCGAGGGCTGTCTGAATTTTTACCGTGACCAGCAGGCCGGGCCAGAGCTTCTGGCTGGCGTTGGCGAATTCGGCCTTGGCGCGGATGGTGCCGGTGTTGGCGTTGATCTGGTTGTCGATCAGGGTCAGGTGACCTTCGCCGAGCAGGTTGCCGGTTTCACCATCGGTGTCGGCGCCGATGTAGGCCTTGACCTGGGCGCGCTGTGGATCGTTGATCAGGCCTTGCAGGGTCGGCAGCATTTGCTGGGGCAGGGAGAATTCGACGGCGATCGGGTCGATCTGGGTGACGGTGAACAGGCCGGCGGTGTCGGTCATGCGCAGGAAGTTGCCTTCATCGACTGTACGAATACCGACGCGGCCGGTGACCGGGGAGCGGATTTGCGTGTAGGAAAGTTGTACTTGTGCGGAATCGATGGAGGCCTGGTTGCCTTGGGCGGTGGCCTTCAATTGGTTGACCAGGGCTTGTTGTTGGTCGTAGGTCTGTTTCGAGATGCCGTCGTCGACGGTGAGCAGTTTGTAGCGTTTGAGGTTGACCAGGGCGACTTGCAGTTGTGCCTGGCTTTCGCCCAGTTGGGCGCGGGCCTGGTCGAGGCTGGCGCGGATGGAGCGGTCGTCGATGGTGGCCAGCAGGTCGCCTGTTTTGACGAGTTGGCCTTCTTTGACGAGGATTTTGGTGAGGATGCCGTCGATTTGTGGGCGCACGACCACGCTGTGTAATGAGAGTACGGAGCCGATACCGCTGGTGTAGCGGGGGACGTCTTTTTCGCTGACCGCTATGACTCGCACGGGGATTGCTGTGGGGGTGGCGAGTTTGGTCGGGGCGGGTTTCAGGGCGTACCACAGACCTGCGCCTGCGAGGACGATCAATAGGGTGGCGAGCAGGGCTTTGTTCTTTTGGATTCGCATGCGGGGTGGGCGCCGGACGGATTTTGGGCAGGGTTAGGGTCTTTATAAACTTGTTTGGGGGTCAGGAGGGTGACGGCTAGCTGTCGGCGCTGTCAGTTTCGTTGGGTACATATCCGTTGTTGCGGGTGTTGCTGATTACGGTTCCGCCCTTACGGCGGGTCACTTTTGACAAACGCCTCAAAAGTAACCAAAAACGCTTGCTCCTACGTGCGGCCCGCTCGCTGGGGCTCGGGGTTCCTTCGCTCCGGGATCGATCCGGGGGGCAGCGCCTACGGTTTGCTTCGCTGCACCTCCTCTCGCTGTGTTTGGCTGCGCCAAACGGTCGCTGCGCTCCCACCCCGGATCAATCCCTCCGCTCAGCCTTCCGACGTCGCCCGTGGATCAAGATCAAGAGCTCACCCGAGCTTGCGCTCATCGTGTTGAGTGGTGAGAAGCAGAAGCGGTGTGCGTTCTGCTTTTGCTCTTCGTAGGAGCAGAGCTTGCTCGCGAAGGCGCCCGACCGGCCAATCCATTTAATACAGACTGCACACAATCCTTGTGGGAGATTCTATGGTTGCGAACAACGTTTTTTAGGCAGTTTTGCTGACGTATGCTTTCTCGCTCTTCAGCAGCGCGTATGCAATACGCGCGAGTTTACGTGACAAAATCACCAGCGCTTCAGTGGTGGCCTTGCCCTTGTTTCGATGA
>NZ_CACSJY010000048.1:0-44117 GCF_902706155.1 Pseudomonas sp. 18058 | reverse complement strand
TCATCGAAACAAGGGCAAGGCCACCACTGAAGCGCTGGTGATTTTGTCACGTAAACTCGCGCGTATTGCATACGCGCTGCTGAAGAGCGAGAAAGCATACGTCAGCAAAACTGCCTAAAAAACGTTGTTCGCAACCATAGAATCTCCCACAAGGTTTTTTGTCTTGTTCAGATTTTGTAACCAATACAAAAACCTGTGGGAGCTGGCTTGCCAGCGATGGCGGCCTGACTGACACATCAAGAAAAAAGACCAGCCCGCCGTATAGACCACGGAGGTCTAGCCTTCTGATGAACCCATCATGAAGGGGCAATGGATTGCCTGATCTTCCTGCTTCACATCGTCTGCGAGCCGGTCGCTATGCCGAGCCCAACCGCATCTATCTACTGACCACGAACACACTTGATCGAAAACCCATCTTCGCCGATTTCTCTCTGGGCAGATTGGTCGTTCATCAATTTCGTCGCGCGCAAAATGTTGGACTGGCAAAGTCGTTGGCATGGGTAGTCATGCCGGATCATTTTCATTGGTTGATTGAGCTCGAAAACTGTTCGCTCAGAAGGCTGATGAGGGAAACCAAATCTTTGATTGCTCGGGACGTGAACGAGTGCAGCGGTCGAAGCGGGCCGCTTTGGCAGCAAGGCTTTCATGATCGTGCACTGCGGCGGGAGGAGGATTTGGTGAAGATGGCGCGGTATGTAGTGGCCAACCCATTGCGGGCAGGCTTGGTGGAAAAGCTGGGTGATTATCCGTTGTGGGATGCCATTTGGGTTTGAGTTGAAACCGAGTTGCCTTCATCGCTGGCAAGCCAGCTCCCACAGGTTTTTGTGCTGGACAAAGATTTTGCATTTCTGCATGAGTGATTGTGAGAGTTGGCAAGCCTGTCCTGTGTTGGATGCAAAGTTTGCAAACAACACAAATCCCTGTGGGAGCTGGCAAGTCAGTCCTGTGTTGGATTTAAGTTTTGCAAACAACACATATCCTGTGGGAGCTGGCTTGCCAGCGATAGCATCACCGCGGTCTTACTGATCCGGCTCACACCCCTTCAACACCAACCGGATTATCGTCTGCGCCGCCGCTTCGTAATCCGCTTCATCCAGCTTCTCTTTCCCCGTCACAGCAGAAATCTGCCAGTCGAAGTCGGCGTAAGTCTGGGTCGCGGCCCAGATGCTGAACATCAGGTGATTAGGGTCGATCGGGGCGATCTGGCCGCGGTCGATCCAGCTCTGGATGCAGTCGATGTTGTGCTTGGCCTGGCCGTTGAGTTGCTCGACCAGGTCGGCGCTCAGGTGTGGGGCGCCGTGCATGATTTCGCTGGCGAACACTTTCGAGGCGAAGGGCAGATCGCGGGAGATGCGGATCTTCGAGCGGATGTAGCCGCTCAGCACTTCGCTCGGTACGCCGTCCGGATTGAACGGGGTCGAGGCCTGCAAAATCGGCACGATGATGCTTTCCAGTACCTCGCGGTAAAGGTTTTCCTTGGACTTGAAGTAGTAGTAGACGTTGGGCTTGGGCAATCCCGCCTTGGCGGCGATGTCGCTGGTTTTGGTCGCAGCGAAGCCCTTGTCGGCAAACTCCTCACTGGCGGCACGCAGGATCAGTTCTTTGTTGCGCTCGCGGATTGTGCTCATAAACCCGGTGGTTCCTTGCCTGTTCTGGCGGTTGCGCATGGTAGCACCGGCCTCGCGCAGCGCTCAAGAATGCACCGCGTGGTCTATGGTCGCGTTATGCTTCGCAACATTCATACATAAAAGGAAACAGGATTCATGGCAGGAAGCAGTTTGCTGGTGCTGATCGATGACATCGCCACCGTTCTGGACGACGTTGCCTTGATGACCAAGATGGCCGCCAAGAAGACCGCGGGCGTGCTCGGCGATGATCTGGCGCTGAATGCCCAGCAAGTCTCCGGTGTGCGTGCCGAGCGGGAAATTCCCGTGGTCTGGGCGGTGGCGAAGGGTTCGTTCGTCAACAAACTGATCCTGGTGCCGTCGGCGCTGGCGATCAGTGCGTGCGTGCCGTGGCTGGTGACGCCGCTGTTGATGGTCGGCGGTGCTTACCTGTGCTTCGAGGGTTTCGAAAAACTTGCGCATAAATTTCTGCACAGCAAGGCTGAAGACGACACCGAGCATGCGCAACTGAAGGAAGCAGTGGCTGATCCGGCAACTGATCTGGTGGCCTACGAGAAGGACAAGATCAAAGGTGCGATCCGCACGGACTTCATCCTCTCGGCAGAAATCATCGCGATCACCCTCGGCACCGTGGCGGATGCGTCGCTGACTCAGCAAGTGGTCGTGATGTCGGGCATCGCCATCGTCATGACTGTTGGCGTTTACGGGTTGGTGGCGGGCATCGTCAAACTCGACGACCTCGGTTTGTGGCTGACGCAGAAGCCTGGGCAGGCAGCCAAGAAGATCGGCAGCGGCATTCTGAGCGCGGCGCCGTACATGATGAAAACCTTGTCGGTGGTCGGTACGGCAGCGATGTTCTTGGTTGGCGGCGGCATCCTTACTCACGGCGTGCCGGTGGTGCATCACTGGATTGAAGGTGTGGGCGCGGCGGCCGGTGGGGCCGGGTTTGCGGTGCCGATGTTGCTTAATGGTGTGGCGGGGATTATTGCCGGGGCAGTGGTGCTGGCGATGGTTTCCGTCGTCGGCAAAATCTGGAAATCTGTTAAAGGCTGAAAGATCGCAGCCTTCGGCAGCTCCTACAGGGTGTACGCGATGCCCATGTAGGAGCTGCCGCAGGCTGCGATCCTTTGATCTAAAAAAAGGGCCATTCGACTCGCATCGAATGGCCCTTTTTTGTACCCGCCGAAAACTATTCGGCGATCTGCAGCTTGCGTGCTTCGGTGTACACGTAACGCACTTTCTCGTACTCGAACGGCGAGTTCATCTGGCCGTAACGGAAGCTGGTCTGGTAGCGCTTGTCGACGGCGCGCAGGGCCCAGACTTCCGGGTGGTCGGAGCTGACTTCCGAAACGTTGAGGAAGTTGATCGCCGATTCGGCGGTGTAGTCCACGGCGAGGCCTGCGGTGTCGCGGATGTTCGACGGGCCGAGGATTGGCAGCACGAAGTAGGCACCGCCCGGTACGCCGTAGAAACCGAGGGTTTGACCAAAGTCTTCGCTCTGGCGCGGCAGGCCCATGGCCGTCGCCGGATCCCACAGGCCGCCGATGCCGATGGTGGTGTTGAACAGCAGGCGCGCGGTGGTTTCCATCGAACGCTGGCCCTTGAACTGCAGCAAGCTGTTGATCAGGTTCGGCACGTCACCGAGGTTGTTGAAGAAGTTGCTCACGCCGGTGCGCACGAAGCTCGGCGTCACGTAGCGATAACCGTCGACCACCGGCAGGAACACCCATTCGTCGAAGCGGTAGTTGAAGTGGTAAACGCGGCGGTTCCACGATTCCAGCGGGTCGTAGACGTTCAGCGCGTTAAGCGTCGAACGCTCGAATTCGCGCTGATCCAGGCCCGGGTTGAATTTCAGTTTCGACAGCGGCTCCTTGAAGCCGTCACTGTCGACCACCACCGGTGCATTGGCTTTGCTGTTGTCGGCCTGAGCCACGCCTGCACAGAGTAACGCTGTCGCCAGCAGGAGATATTTAGCCACGGAAGAACTCCAGCATGGCGTCGCTGTTGACGCGGTAGTTAATGTTGCCGCAATGGCCGCCCAATGGATAAACGGTCAGGCGGTCGCCAAAGGTCTTGCGCAGGAAACCGAGGTCGCCCGGGCCGAGGATCACGTCGTCGGCGTTGTGCATCACGGCGATTTTCGGGCTGTCATGCAGGTAATCCTTAAGCGCATACAGGCTGGCCTGATCGACCAGTTGCAGCAGGCTGCCGCCGTCAGTACGCGCGCGCCACATCGGAATCACTTGATCGGTCAGGTAGCATTCGAAGTCGCACTGCAGCGCACGCTTGAGGTACGGCGTGAGGCTAGTGCCTTCGGTGATCTCGGTTTTCGGCGGGGTGATCAGACCACGACGATTGATCAAGTCCGAGGTGAACGCGATGTCGGCTGCCGAGAAGCGGAACGAGGTGCCGATCAACATCGCCATCTGCTCGTTGGTCAGATGCTGCTTGGACTGCTGGAAGTCATAGAGCAGCGCATCGTTGAGATCGATGTAGCCTTTCTGCTGGAAGTAGCGGGTCAACTTGTTCAGCACCAGTTCATAGAACGTGGTGCTGTTGTTGATGCCTTTCACTTCGGTCTGTACCAGCTTGTCGAGGTTGCTGATCGAGGTGTAGAGGTTGACCGGCGGGTTGAGCAGCAGGACTTTCTTGAAGTTGAAGCTGCGGCGGGTTTCGTCCAGGTGCGCGACGAAGGCTGCGTCCAGCGCACCGAGGCTGTAACCGGTGAGGTAATACTCGGTCACCGGCAGTTTCGGGTTCTGCGCCCGCACGGCCTGCATGACCCGATACATGTCTTCAGCATCGTCCTTGGTAATGCCGGGGGTGGCAAAACGTGAAGCGGCGCTGATGAAGTCGAAACTGGTCGGCGACGACAACTGCACGACGTGGTAGCCGGCCTTGTAGTAGAGCTTTTTCAGGTATTCGTTGAGCGTGCTGTCATAGCGCGCGCCGGTGCCGGCGATCAAGAAGATCAGCGGGGCCGGTTTGTCCTGGGTGGCGATGCGGTAGGTGAGCTTTTTCACCGCCCAGAAGTTGTCCGGCAGAATGAATTCGCGCTCCGGGCGCAATGTGAGGCTGCGATCGGACTGATCGATGTCGTCATCCAGCGGCAGCTCCGGACGCAAATCCGGCGGGGTGGTGGCGATAGTCGCCTCAAACGGGTTGGTGAGGGGGTAGCCATAGCTGGCGGGGTCGATATCCACCGCCAGCGCGGACGCACTCAAAATAAGGCCGCTGAACAGCGCGGCGAAGCGCAAGGAACGGAGCATGACTAGATCCCTTAGAGGAAGGTGCCGAATGAAGTTCGCAGGCTATGACCACCGGGTTTGCGCCAAAGTGCCATGCAGCGGCACCAAACAGGCAGAATTCGGAGTAATAGTAGCTGGACGATACACTTTGCACGCCCTTGATGAACAGTTAACAGTTGTTATCGCTTGCGAAGTATTGAAGGCAGATTAAGCTGGCCGCCGATTTCCGAAGATTGGAGTGCTTCATGTCCCGCCGCTTGCCCTGGATTTTGCTGCTTGTTTTGTTGCCGCTGTGGCTGGCCGCCAGCTATGGCGCGCGTTATGGCTTTATGGAAGACGGCAAATGGGTGGGCATCTGTGTGGATGAGGCCAGCCGTTGGGAATGCCAGGTGCGCTCGAACCTTGGCCTGATGATTCATTTCAAGGTGCTGGGCTGGACGGCACTGGGTGCGGCGCTGATCGGTTTTGTCGTGCCCGGGCGGGCAGGGTGGTGGCTGGCGGTGTTGGCGCTGGTGGCCGGTTTGCCGGCACTGGCGTTGTACAACACGACGTTGGCGGTGTTTGCGGCGGTGATTGCCGGGTTGCGCCTGGTCAGAGCGTAAAAAGATCGCAGCCTGCGGCAGCTCCTACATTGGGGTGACGTACACCCTGTAGGAGCTGCCGAAGGCTGCGATCTTTTGATCTTCAGCCCTTGCGAACCCGCAGGCAGCGCCAAAGAGCAGCCACCATCAACCCACTCACCAACGCCCACCCCCACGCCTGCTGATTCTGCAAACCTTCCACATACAACTGCGGCGCAATCCCCGCACCGACAATAAACGCCAGCAACGCAATCTCCCGACGTGGCACGCTCACCGGGCGGCACAGGTAAACCAGCGCCGGCAGCACAAACGCCATGCTCGCAAAGCTGCGATAACGCGCGTCGAAGACCATCTCCAGCATCATCACCGCTGCGGCAAATCCTGCCGCCGCGACCAGCCAGCCCGCACGACGCTCCAGCAGATTGAATGCGCGTTCACGCCATCCCGTTCGCGCACTCAGCGTCAGCGCCGCATGCGCCAGCACCAACAAATTCAGCGCCGTCAGCAAACCAACCCACAGCCATTCACTGGTAAACCGCGTGGTCACGCGCGCCAGATCGCCCCATGCGCCAATCGAACACGCGGCGAGGGCGCCCAGCAGTGGCAACACCAGTGCAGCGCGCGTACTGCGAACGCGTCCGCCCAGCAGCAAAGTGCCGAGGAAAATCAAACCACCGACCGCCAGCCATTCTTTCCAGTACGGCACATTGGTCACCGGCCCGGCGAGCACGCCTTTGTCCTGACGATCCGCATCAAACAGACCCCAATACCCGCCGACAGCGCCTTCACTGCCACGTTTCCACGGCTGGTCAAACGCTTCGATCAGGTTGTAATGCCAGCCTTCTTTTTCGGCCATCGCGACAAAACCACGGATGAATTTGGCCTCGTTGACCCGGCTCGGCAGGGCAGTCTCGCGCTGACGGCCTTCGCTCGGCCAACCGGTTTCGCCAATCATCACGTCCTTCGGCGCGAACTTGTTGCCGAACACGCGGCGCACATCCGCCACATGCTGCAACGCGACATCGATATTCGACGGATCATCTTCCCAATACGGCAGCAAATGAATGGTCAGGAAATCCACCGCCGGCGCGACTTCCGGGTGCTTGAGCCAGAACTCCCAGACATCGGCGTACGTGACCGGTTGCTTGACCTGGCTTTTGACCTTGTTGATCAGTCGGGCCAGTTGCGCGCCGGTGACTTCTTTGCGCAGCAGCGCTTCGTTGCCGACGATCACCGCGCTGACCACGTCCGGGTTGGCGTTGGCCGATTTGATCAGCAGGTCGACTTCTTTTTCAGTGTCGACCGGGTTGCTGTTGACCCACGCGCCGATCATCAATTTCAGACCGTGTTTGCGCGCCAGATCTGGCAACGCTTCGAGGCCCGTCATCGAGTAAGTGCGAATGCATTCAAAACGTGTCGCCAGCAGCGCGAGGTCAGCATCCATGCGCTCCGGGCGCAATTTGAACGGCACGTCGAACGGCGACTGATCCTTATCGAACGGCGTATAGGACGCGCATTGCAGCTTGTGCGTTGGCGTTGCGGCGTCCGGCAGAATCACCGGTTGGCCGAGGCCATACCAGAAGCCGCCGAGCGCAAACAGCCCAAGCAGGCAGGCGAATAAATAAGCAGGGAAGGGGAAGCGGGACGTCGCGGACATGGTCGGGCCGAGTGGCTGCAAAGCGACGCATGTTACCTGCATTTATAGAGGGGTTGGTGGCCCGCACGATTTTGACATGCAAAGTTCGGGCGGATTGTCTGGCGCCAATTATTCGAAGGCAGTTAATGGCCTTCTGATGTCGTTTCTTATTGTCTTGAGGTCGCTGACAGAGCAGGTCGCGAGGGGCGTGAGGTTGATGATCAAAGTATCAGCACTCCACTGATGTTCCAGCGAGTTTGCGGTCGGGCGTGATGGGGGCGCTGTGCACCATAACAATACGTTGACGCCGCCCGTCATCCGTCGGGCGCAGCATTTCGGGGAAGTAACGATGAAGATGCGACGACTTTTAGGCGCAAGTGCTGCTCTGGTGCTTGCGATGAGCTCCACTTTCGCCAGTGCAGAAAAGCAGACCCTGAACATCGGTTACGTTGACGGCTGGTCCGACAGCGTGGCGACCACCCACGTAGCCGCCGAAGTGATCAAACAGAAACTCGGCTACGACGTGAAGCTGCAAGCCGTCGCCACCGGGATCATGTGGCAGGGTGTTGCCACCGGCAAACTCGACGCCATGCTTTCGGCCTGGCTGCCAGTAACGCACGGCGAATACTGGACGAAAAACAAGGATCTGGTCGTCGATTACGGCCCGAACTTCAAGGATGCAAAAATCGGCCTGATCGTGCCGGAGTACGTCAAAGCCAAATCGATCGAAGATCTGAAAACCGACGACACCTTCAAAAACCGCATCGTCGGCATCGACGCCGGTTCGGGCGTGATGCTCAAGACCGATCAAGCGATCAAGGATTACGGCCTCGACAAATACAGCCTTAAAGCCAGTTCCGGCGCCGGCATGATTGCCGAGCTGACCCGTGCCGAGAAGAAAAACGAATCCATCGCCGTCACCGGTTGGGTGCCGCACTGGATGTTCGCCAAGTGGAAACTGCGCTTCCTCGACGACCCGAAAGGCGTGTACGGCGCGGCTGAAACCGTGAACAGCATCGGCAGCAAAGGGCTGGAAGCCAAGGCACCGGAAGTGGCCAAGTTCCTGAAGAACTTCCAGTGGGCTTCGAAAGACGAAATCGGCGAAGTGATGCTGGCGATTCAGGACGGCGCCAAGCCGGAAGCCGCAGCGAAAGATTGGGTGGCCAAACACCCGGATCGCGTGGCTGACTGGACTAAATAACCGCAACACCTCTGTACCCCTGTAGGAGTGAGCCTGCTCGCGATAGCGTCCTGTCAGTTGATGAAAATATCGACTGATATAACGCCATCGCGAGCAGGCTCACTCCTACAGTTGTTTTGGGTGTACCGAAGAATGGCGATTACGTCATGGCGTTCTACTACTAAGGTCGTCTGTTCCCGCTCCCGCAGCCGCATACATTAGCTATGTTCCAACAATAATTTGTGCTGCGAGGATAAAAACAATGAACGACAGCATTTACCTCTCGATTCAAAACAGTCCCCGATTCAAGGAGCTGGTACAGAAAAGGGAACGATTCGCCTGGATTCTCTCGGCAATCATGCTAGGGCTTTACTCCGCATTCATCCTTCTGATTGCTTACGGGCCGCATATTCTGGGCGCGAAGATCAGTCCTGAATCATCCATTACCTGGGGTATCCCGATCGGTGTCGGCCTGATTCTGTCTGCCTTCATCCTGACCGGTATCTACGTGCGCCGCGCCAATGGCGAGTTTGACGACCTGAACAATGCGATTCTCAAGGAGGCTCAGCAATGATCCGGCGTCTACTGGCTTTATTAAGTGTTGCAGCATTTGCACCGGGTGCCTGGGCGGCGGATGCGCTGACGGGTGAAGTGGCCAAACAGCCGCTGAATATTCCTGCGATCCTGATGTTCGTGGCGTTCGTCGGTGCCACGCTGTACATCACCTACTGGGCCTCGAAGAAAAACAATTCGGCCGCCGACTATTATGCGGCGGGCGGCAAGATCACCGGTTTCCAGAACGGTCTGGCGATTGCCGGTGACTACATGTCGGCGGCGTCCTTCCTGGGGATTTCCGCGCTGGTGTTCACCTCCGGCTACGACGGCCTGATCTACTCGATCGGCTTCCTGGTGGGCTGGCCGATCATTCTGTTCCTGATCGCTGAGCGTCTGCGTAACCTGGGTAAATACACCTTTGCCGACGTGGCGTCCTACCGCCTCGGGCAAACCCAGATTCGTACCCTGTCTGCCTGCGGTTCGCTGGTGGTGGTGGCGTTCTACCTGATCGCGCAAATGGTCGGTGCGGGCAAGCTGATCCAGCTGTTGTTCGGCCTCGATTACCACGTTGCGGTGATTCTGGTCGGCGTGCTGATGTGCATGTACGTGCTGTTCGGCGGCATGCTGGCGACCACATGGGTACAGATCATCAAGGCTGTGTTGCTGCTGTCCGGTGCCTCGTTCATGGCGCTGATGGTCATGAAGCACGTTGGCTTCGACTTCAACACGCTGTTCTCCGAGGCGATCAAGGTTCACGCCAAAGGCGAAGCGATCATGAGCCCGGGCGGTCTGGTCAAGGATCCGATTTCGGCCTTCTCCCTGGGGCTGGCGCTGATGTTCGGTACCGCTGGCCTGCCACACATTCTGATGCGCTTCTTCACCGTGAGTGACGCAAAAGAAGCACGTAAGAGCGTGTTGTATGCGACTGGCTTCATCGGCTACTTCTACATCCTGACCTTCATCATCGGCTTCGGCGCGATCCTGCTGGTCAGCACCAACCCGGCCTTCAAAGATGCTGCTGGCGCGCTGTTGGGCGGCAACAACATGGCGGCGGTGCACTTGGCCAACGCGGTCGGCGGCAGCATCTTCCTCGGCTTTATCTCGGCGGTAGCGTTTGCGACCATTCTGGCGGTTGTGGCGGGTCTGACCCTGGCCGGTGCTTCGGCGGTGTCTCACGACCTGTACGCTAGCGTGATCAAGAAAGGCAAGGCGAACGAGAAGGACGAGATTCGTGTGTCGAAGATCACCACCATTGCTTTGGCGGTGTTGGCGATTGGCCTGGGTATTTTGTTCGAAAGCCAGAACATTGCGTTCATGGTGGGCCTGGCGTTCTCGATCGCGGCGAGCTGTAACTTCCCGGTGCTGTTGCTTTCGATGTACTGGAAGAAGCTGACCACACGCGGTGCGATGATTGGCGGCTGGTTGGGGTTGATCAGTGCTGTTGGCCTGATGATCCTTGGCCCAACCATCTGGGTGCAGATTCTGCATCATGAGAAGGCGATCTTCCCTTACGAGTATCCGGCGCTGTTCTCGATGATCATTGCCTTTGTGGGTATTTGGTTCTTCTCGATTACGGATAAGTCGGCGGCGGCGGACAAAGAACGTGCGCTGTTCTTCCCGCAGTTTGTGCGTTCGCAGACTGGGTTGGGGGCGAGTGGGGCGGTTTCTCACTGATGGTTTGATGGTTTTGTAATGTTGTGCTGAATGCCCCGGTTGAGAGATCGGGGCATTTTTTGTGGGCGGTTATCGGACTTTGGTGTGTTTTTTTTGATTGGGTGAATATCCGTTGCTGCGGTAACGGCGGCTTAGGGTTTCGCCCTGACGGCGACTCACTTTTTTTCAAACGCCAAAAAAAGTAAGCAAAAAACGCTTGCTCCTACGTGCGGCCCGCTCGCTGGGGCTCGGGGTTCCTTCGCTGCGGGATCGATCCGGGCGCAGCGCCTACGGTTTGCTTCGCTGCACCTCCTCTCGCTGTGTTTGGCTGCGCCAAACGGTCGCTACGCTCCCACCCCCGGATCAATCCCTTCACTCAGCCTTCCGACGGGCTCCGAGATCAAGATCAAGATCAAGATCAAGAGCAGGCGAGCTGACACTCGGCCTATTGAGTGGTGAAGAGCACAGCGCGCACGGTTTTAGTTTTTGTGGTGCTCTTGCCCCTCACCCCAGCCCTCTCCCGAGGGAGAGGGAGCCGATTTGTGAGCCTTTCAAAGTCTGAGTTCGACGCGGTATTTCAAGTCGGCGTCTATCTCCCAAACACCTCGGTCAGTCCCCTCTCCCTCCGGGAGAGGGTTAGGGTGAGGGGCAGTTGATTTTGATCTGGCTCTGTTTTTTGATCTTTTGCCCCATCGGCAGGCCGAGCGGAGGTGTTCATCAGGGGGTAGGCGCGCAGCGCCGTGCGGCGCAGCCGCATACATCGAGAGGAGGTGCAGCGAAGCAAACCGTAGGCGATGTCCCCGGATGGACACCGTAGCGAGGGAACACTGAGCCTCAGCGAAGTGCCGTACGCCAGGGGCAAAGCCTTTTGGTTCCTTTTTGGCGTTTGAAAAAGGGACTCGCTGTAAGAGCGAAACCGCCAGCGGCAGCACCCGCAAAAACGGATATACACCCAACCCTCAAATCCAGTCGGCCCACAGGCCGCTGAGACCAAACAAACAAAAACGGCCCCTATATAAATAGAGGCCGTTCCCGGTACAACTTAAGACGTTATCGCAAGACAGGTCTTATTTGCGATCTTCCAGCTTGGAAATATCACGCGACTCGTAGCCAGTGTACAACTGGCGCGGACGGCCAATCTTGTACGGGCTCGAAAGCATCTCTTTCCAGTGCGAAATCCAGCCAACAGTACGTGCCAGCGCGAAAATCACCGTAAACATGCTGGTCGGAATGCCGATCGCCTTGAGGATAATCCCCGAGTAGAAATCGACGTTCGGGTACAGCGAGCGCTCGATGAAGTACGGGTCAGTCAACGCAATCTCTTCCAGGCGCATGGCCAGTTCGAGTTGCGGATCATTATTAATGCCCAGTTCCTTCAACACTTCGTCGCAGGTCTGTTTCATTACAGTCGCGCGAGGGTCGCGGTTCTTGTAAACGCGGTGACCGAAGCCCATCAGCTTGAACGGATCGTTCTTGTCCTTGGCCTTGGCGATGAACTTGTCAATGTTCGACACATCGCCAATCTCATCCAGCATGGTCAGAACGGCTTCGTTCGCACCACCGTGAGCAGGGCCCCACAGTGCGGCGATACCGGCGGCGATACAGGCGAACGGGTTGGCACCCGAAGAACCTGCCAGACGTACGGTGGAAGTCGATGCGTTCTGCTCGTGGTCGGCATGGAGGATGAAAATCCGGTCCATGGCCTTGGCGAGCACCGGGCTGATCGGTTTGATCTCGCACGGGGTGTTGAACATCATGTGCAGGAAGTTTTCCGCGTACGTCAGGTCGTTGCGCGGGTACATCATGGGTTGACCCATGGAGTACTTGTAAACCATCGCTGCCAGGGTCGGCATCTTGGCAACCAGACGGATCGCGGAGATTTCGCGATGCTGCGGGTTATTGATGTCGAGGGAGTCGTGGTAGAAGGCCGAGAGGGCGCCGACTACACCGCACATGACGGCCATTGGGTGGGCGTCGCGACGGAAGCCGTTGAAGAAGGTTTTCAGCTGCTCGTGAACCATGGTGTGGTTTTTCACGGTGCTGACGAACTGGGCCTTCTGTTCTGCGGTCGGCAATTCGCCGTTGAGCAGGAGGTAGCAGGTTTCCAGGTAGTCCGACTTTTCAGCCAGCTGTTCGATCGGGTAGCCACGGTGCAACAGAATGCCGTTGTCGCCGTCGATATAGGTGATCTTCGATTCGCACGAAGCGGTCGACATGAAACCCGGGTCGAAAGTGAAGCGGCCCGTGGCCGTCAGGCCCCGAACATCGATTACATCGGGACCAACGGTGCCGGTTAAAATGGGCAGCTCGACGGGGGCTGCGCCCTCGATGATCAACTGCGCTTTTTTGTCAGCCATGTGGCCTCCTATTTATGCTTGAACCATCAGACAGACCCCCCACGCAGGGCCCGCACCACTATAGTGAGATAAATTCGAATGTCAATTTGCCTAAAGTCTTGCTCCAGAAGGCTTTAAGCGCACTTTTTCCTCGAAATTGCCTGCCATTTACGCCTTTTATGCAACTTGTGCAATCAGCTATTGGGGGTAGGTGATTGCGTTGTCATTAGTAGCCTAACTGTCTATACTCGGCCACCGACCGCCAAGGGCTTTTGGGCTTGCTTTCATTGGGGGTCGCATCCCTGGGTGGTGGTTACCTGACCAGTGCACTCCCCAACAACTTTGCCCTGATTGTTAGGGGCTCTTCAGTGTGAAAAAAAAGCCGTGAAAAGCCAACGACCTGTAAACCTAGACCTAAGGACCATCAAACTCCCAGTCACTGCTTACACGTCCATTCTTCACCGAATCTCCGGTGTCATCCTCTTCGTGTGCCTTGCCATCATGCTTTACGCATTGGACAAGTCGCTGAGCTCCGAGGAAGGCTTCGGTCAGGTGAAAGCGTGTCTGACCAGTCCGCTAGCCAAGCTAGTGATTTGGGGCATCCTGTCCGCTCTGCTGTATCACTTGGTAGCCGGTGTGCGCCACTTGATCATGGACATGGGCATCGGTGAGACGCTGGAAGGCGGCAAGCTGGGCTCGAAAATCGTTATCGCCGTTTCCGTGGTGGTAATCGTTCTGGCAGGAGTTTGGATATGGTAACTAACGTCACGAACCTCTCGCGTTCGGGCCTCTATGACTGGATGGCGCAACGTGTGTCTGCGGTCGTTCTCGCGGCTTACTTCATCTTCCTGATCGGATACGTCGTGGCCCACCCTGGCCTCGAGTATGCCCAGTGGCATGAACTGTTCGCCCACAACGGGATGCGTATTTTCAGCCTTTTGGCCCTTGTTGCCCTTGGCGCTCACGCCTGGGTCGGCATGTGGACCATCGCGACTGACTACCTGACGCCAATGGCGTTCGGCAAGTCCGCGACGGCTATACGTTTCCTTTTCCAGGCAGTATGCGGCGTTGCGATGTTCGCTTACTTCGTCTGGGGTGTGCAGATTCTCTGGGGTATCTGAGTCATGGCTAACATTCCAACGATTTCTTTCGACGCCATCATTATTGGTGGTGGCGGTGCCGGCATGCGCGCTGCGCTGCAACTGGCACAGGGCGGTCACAAGACTGCCGTGATCACTAAGGTTTTCCCGACCCGTTCGCACACTGTTTCCGCTCAAGGCGGCATCACTTGCGCAATCGCGTCTGCTGACCCGAACGATGACTGGCGCTGGCACATGTACGATACCGTCAAGGGTTCCGACTATATCGGTGACCAGGACGCTATCGAATACATGTGTCAGGAAGGCCCGGCTGCTGTTTATGAGCTGGACCACATGGGCATGCCGTTCTCGCGTACCGAACAGGGCCGCATCTACCAGCGTCCGTTCGGCGGCCAGTCCAAGGATTACGGCAAAGGCGGGCAGGCTGCCCGTACGTGCGCCGCTTCCGACCGTACCGGTCACGCGCTGCTGCACACCCTTTATCAGGGCAACCTGAAAGCCGGTACCACGTTCCTGAACGAGTACTACGCTGTCGATCTGGTGAAAAACCAGGAAGGCGACTTCGTCGGTGTGATCGCGATCTGCATCGAAACCGGCGAAACCACCTACATCCGCGCCAAAGCCACCGTATTGGCTACCGGCGGTGCAGGTCGTATCTACGCATCCACCACCAACGCCTTGATCAACACCGGTGACGGCGTCGGCATGGCTCTGCGTGCTGGCGTGCCGGTACAAGACATCGAAATGTGGCAGTTCCACCCGACCGGCATCGCCGGCGCCGGTGTACTGGTTACAGAAGGTTGCCGTGGTGAAGGTGGTTACCTCATCAACAAGCACGGCGAGCGTTTCATGGAGCGTTATGCTCCGAACGCCAAAGACCTTGCCGGTCGTGACGTTGTTGCTCGCTCGATGGTTAAAGAAATCATCGCCGGCAACGGTTGCGGCCCGAATGGCGACCACGTACTGCTCAAACTCGACCACCTGGGCGAGGAAGTACTGCACAGCCGTCTGCCAGGCATCTGCGAACTGTCGAAGACTTTCGCACACGTTGACCCGGTTGTTGCTCCGGTTCCGGTTGTTCCGACTTGCCACTATATGATGGGCGGCGTTGCCACCAACATTCATGGTCAGGCGATCACCCAGGACGCTGAAGGCGTCGACAAGATCATCCCGGGCCTGTTCGCTGTAGGCGAAGTGGCTTGCGTATCGGTTCACGGTGCCAACCGTCTGGGCGGCAACTCGCTGCTCGACCTGGTGGTATTCGGCCGCGCTGCCGGCCTGCACCTGGAAAAGGCGCTGACCGACGGCATCGAATACGACGACGCTACCGAAGCCGACATCGAAGCTGCCCTGTCGCGTCTGAACGCGCTGAACAGCCGTACTGATGGCGAAGATGTGGCAACCCTGCGTCGCGAGCTGCAGAACTGCATGCAGAACTATTTCGGTGTATTCCGTACTGGCGAATACATGCAGAAAGGTATCGCTCAGCTGGCTGACCTGCGTACCCGCATCGCCAACGTGAAAATCAACGATAAGTCGCAGGCGTTCAACACTGCCCGTATCGAAGCGCTGGAACTGCAAAACCTGCTGGAAGTGGCTGAAGCTACTGCCATCGCTGCCGAGGTTCGTAAAGAGTCGCGCGGTGCTCACGCCCGTGAAGACTTCGAAGACCGTGACGACGAAAACTGGCTGTGCCACACCCTGTACTTCCCGGGTGACAAGCGCGTCACCAAGCGTGCCGTGAACTTCTCGCCGAAGACTGTTCCGACTTTTGAACCTAAGATTCGGACTTATTAAGGGTGGCCGCCATGTTGCAAGTCAGCGTATATCGTTACAACCCTGATCAGGACGCCGCGCCGTTCATGCAGGAATTCCAGGTCGATACCGGTGGTAAAGACCTGATGGTGCTGGACGTACTGGCCCTGATCAAAGAGCAGGACGAAGGTTTCTCCTATCGTCGCTCTTGCCGTGAAGGCGTTTGCGGTTCCGACGGCATGAACATCAACGGCAAAAACGGCCTGGCATGCATCACGCCGCTGTCTGCTGTTGTAAAAGGTAACAAGTTGATCGTTCGTCCGCTGCCAGGTTTGCCGGTTATCCGTGACCTGGTCGTCGATATGAGCATCTTCTACAAGCAATACGAGAAGGTGAAGCCTTACCTGCAGAACGACACGCCGGCTCCGGCCATCGAGCGTCTGCAGTCGCCAGAAGAGCGCGAAAAGCTCGACGGTCTGTACGAGTGCATCCTGTGCGCTTGCTGCTCGACCTCTTGCCCGTCCTTCTGGTGGAACCCGGACAAGTTCCTGGGTCCAGCTGCACTGCTGCAAGCTTATCGCTTCCTGGCAGACAGCCGTGACACCAAGACCACCGAGCGTCTGGCTTCGCTCGATGACCCGTTCAGCGTATTCCGCTGCCGGGGCATCATGAACTGCGTCAACGTATGTCCGAAAGGCCTGAACCCGACTAAGGCCATCGGTCACATCCGTAACATGTTGCTCTCGAGCGGCGTGTGATTCAGCTGATGTAACCGCTGTACCGTAGAGGCTGTGGCGCGGGCTTCAACCCGCGTCATGGCTATAACCAGAGCAGTAGCCACAAGCTGCGGCTCTTATTTTGAAGAAATGAGACAAGCAGGGGCATCCGGGCTGGTACCCGGACTATCAGCGTGATCCTAGGTGGCTTGTTTTAGTCGCTGCATTCGGACTTCTGCAAGTTTGCTCGGTGTCGTCGCCGATGGTGTTCCCCTAACCGAGGGTGACCAAGCATGCAAGAAAGCGTGATGCAGCGCATGTGGAACAGCGCCTACCTTTCAGGTGGAAACGCTGCCTATGTGGAAGAGCTTTATGAGCTCTACCTGCACGACCCTAACGCTGTGCCAGAAGAGTGGCGCACCTACTTTCAGAAGTTGCCCGCCGACGGCAACTCTGCCACTGATGTTTCGCACTCCACAATTCGCGATCATTTCGTGCTGCTGGCAAAGAACCAGCGCCGCGCCCAACCGGTTTCCGCCGGGAGCGTGAGCAGTGAGCACGAGAAGAAGCAAGTTGAAGTGCTGCGATTGATCCAGGCCTACCGTATGCGTGGCCACCAGGCAGCCCAGCTTGACCCGCTGGGGCTGTGGCAGCGTCCTGCACCTGCAGACCTGTCGATCAATCATTACGGCTTGACCAATGCCGATCTTGATACGACCTTCCGTGCCGGCGACCTGTTCATCGGCAAAGAGGAAGCGAGCCTACGCGAAATTCACGAAGCGTTGCAGCAGACATATTGCCGCACCATCGGCGCTGAATTTACGCACATCACCGATTCCGAGCAGCGCCAGTGGTTCCAGCAGCGTCTGGAAAGCGTGCGTGGTCGTCCGACGTACTCCGCCGACATCAAGAGCCACCTGCTTGAGCGCGTGACTGCCGGTGAAGGCCTGGAAAAATACCTGGGCACCAAATACCCGGGCACCAAGCGTTTCGGTCTGGAAGGCGGCGAAAGCCTGATTCCGATGCTCGACGAACTGATCCAGCGTTCCGGTTCCTACGGCACCAAGGAAGTCGTCATCGGCATGGCCCACCGTGGTCGTCTGAACGTACTGGTCAACACCTTCGGCAAGAATCCGCGCGAGCTGTTCGACGAGTTCGAAGGTAAGAAGAAGGTCGAGCTGGGTTCCGGTGACGTTAAATATCACCAGGGCTTCTCGTCCAACGTGATGACCGCCGGCGGTGAAGTTCACCTGGCCATGGCGTTCAACCCGTCCCACCTGGAAATCGTTTCCCCGGTGGTAGAAGGTTCGGTTCGCGCCCGTCAGGATCGTCGTAACGACCCGACCGGTGAGAAGGTTCTGCCGATCTCCATCCACGGTGACGCTGCTTTCGCAGGTCAGGGCGTGGTCATGGAAACCTTCCAGATGTCGCAGACCCGCGGTTTCAAAACCGGCGGTACCGTGCACATCGTGATCAACAACCAGGTTGGTTTCACCATCAGCAACCCGCTGGACTCGCGTTCCACCGAGTACGCCACCGACGTTGCCAAGATGATCCAGGCGCCGATCCTCCATGTGAATGGTGATGATCCGGAAGCCGTGTTGTTCGTGACCCAGCTGGCCATCGATTACCGCATGCAGTTCAAGCGTGACGTGGTGATCGACCTGGTCTGCTACCGCCGTCGCGGCCACAACGAAGCCGACGAGCCAAGCGGCACCCAGCCTCTGATGTATCAGCAGATCACCAAACAGCGCACCACCCGTGAGCTGTACGCTGATCGTCTGACCCAGGGCGGTGTGCTCGACGCAGAGCGTGTTCAGGCGAAAGTCGACGAATACCGCAACGCGCTGGACAACGGTCTGCACGTCGTGAAATCGCTGGTCAAAGAGCCGAACAAAGAGTTGTTCGTGGACTGGCGTCCGTATCTGGGCCACGCCTGGACTGCGCGTCACGACACGCGTTTCGATCTGAAGACCCTGCAAGAACTGTCCGCCAAGCTGCTGGAAATTCCGGACGGCTTCGTGGTGCAGCGTCAGGTCGCGAAGATCTACGAAGACCGTCAGAAGATGCAAGCCGGCGGCCTGCCGATCAACTGGGGTTACGCCGAAACCATGGCGTACGCGACCCTGGCGTTCGAAGGTCACCCGATTCGCATGACTGGTCAGGACATCGGCCGCGGTACGTTCTCGCACCGTCACGCTGTGCTGCACAACCAGAAAGACGCGGGCACCTACATTCCGCTGGCGCACTTGTACGACGGTCAGCCACGCTTTGACCTGTACGACTCGTTCCTGTCGGAAGAAGCGGTACTGGCATTCGAATACGGTTACTCGACCACCACGCCGGACGCGCTGGTGATCTGGGAAGCCCAGTTCGGTGACTTCGCCAACGGTGCACAGGTTGTTATCGACCAGTTCATCACCAGCGGCGAGCACAAGTGGGGCCGTCTCTGCGGTCTGACCATGTTGCTGCCACACGGTTACGAAGGTCAGGGCCCTGAGCACAGCTCGGCACGTCTTGAGCGTTACCTGCAACTGTGCGCCGAGCACAACATTCAGGTAGCTGTACCGACCACGCCAGCACAGATCTACCACTTGCTGCGTCGTCAGGTGATTCGTCCGCTGCGCAAACCGTTGATCGTGCTGACGCCGAAGTCGCTGCTGCGCCACAAGCTGGCCATCTCGACTCTGGAAGATCTGGCCGAAGGTTCGTTCCAGACCGTGATCCCGGAAATCGATACTCTGGACCCGAAAAAGGTCGAGCGTGTTGTTCTGTGTAGCGGCAAGGTCTACTACGACCTGCTGGAAAAACGCCGTGCCGAAGGCCGTGAAGATATCGCCATCGTGCGTATCGAGCAGCTGTATCCATTCCCTGAGGACGACTTGAAAGAAGTCCTGGCTCCGTACACCAACGTCAAAAATGCCGTTTGGTGTCAGGAAGAGCCGATGAACCAGGGCGCCTGGTACTGCAGCCAGCACCACTTGCGTCGCAGCATCGGTAACCTCGACAAGTCTCTCGTACTTGAGTACGCGGGCCGTGAGGCTTCTGCTGCCCCAGCTTGTGGTTACGCATCGATGCACGCCGAGCAGCAGGAAAAACTCCTGCAAGCCGCGTTTACCATTTAATGCCTTCGCGCACCTGAAACCGAATTTAAGGAACTACAGATAATGGCTATCGAGATCAAAGCCCCCACTTTCCCGGAATCGGTTGCCGATGGCACCGTTGCCACCTGGCACAAACAACCGGGCGACGCCGTCAAGCGTGACGACCTGATCGTCGACATCGAAACTGACAAAGTCGTACTGGAAGTTCTGGCTACCGCCGACGGCGTGCTGGGCGCAATCGTCAAGAACGAAGGCGACACCGTTCTGTCCGACGAAGTGCTGGGCTCCATCGAAGCGGGCGGCGCTGCTGCCGCTGCTCCAGCCGCCGCTGCTGCTCCGGCCGCTGCTGCCGCTGCACCGGCTGCTGCCGAGGGCGAAGACGATCCTGTTGCTGCACCGGCTGCGCGCAAGCTGGCTGAAGAAAACGGCATCAACATCGCTTCCGTTGCCGGCACCGGCAAGGGCGGTCGTGTGACCAAGGA
Source organism: Pseudomonas sp. 18058 (assembly GCF_902706155.1). Taxonomy (NCBI): domain Bacteria; kingdom Pseudomonadati; phylum Pseudomonadota; class Gammaproteobacteria; order Pseudomonadales; family Pseudomonadaceae; genus Pseudomonas; species Pseudomonas sp. 18058. The sequence continues at coordinate 24,146 of NZ_CACSJY010000048.1, read as the reverse complement.
AGACGTAGTCGCTGCTGTAGCTGCCAAGAAAGCCGCTCCGGCTGCCGCGCCTGCCAAGGCTGCTGCTCCTTCGGCCGCCGCTCCTGTGTTCGCCGCTGGGGACCGCATCGAGAAGCGTGTACCGATGACCCGCGTGCGTGCCACCGTGGCCAAGCGTCTGGTTGAAGCTCAGTCGAACATGGCGATGCTGACCACTTTCAACGAAGTCGACATGACTGAAGTCATGGCCCTGCGTTCGAAGTACAAGGATCTGTTCGAGAAGTCCCACAACGGCGTACGCCTGGGCTTCATGTCGTTCTTCGTGAAAGCGGCTACCGAAGCACTGAAACGCTTCCCGGCTGTTAACGCATCGATCGACGGCGCTGACATCGTTTACCACGGCTACGCTGACATCGGCGTTGCCGTTTCCAGCGACCGCGGTCTGGTTGTTCCGGTTCTGCGTAACGCCGAACTGATGAGCCTTGCTGAAATCGAAGGCGGCATCGCAACATTCGGCAAAAAAGCCCGTGACGGCAAACTGTCGATGGACGAGATGACCGGTGGTACCTTCACCATCACCAACGGTGGTACCTTCGGTTCGATGATGTCGACCCCGATCGTCAACCCGCCGCAGGCAGCGATTCTGGGCATGCACAACATCATCCAGCGTCCTATGGCCATCAACGGTCAGGTCGTTATCCGTCCGATGATGTACCTGGCACTGTCCTACGATCACCGTCTGATCGATGGCAAAGAAGCTGTGACCTTCCTGGTGACCATCAAGAACCTGCTGGAAGATCCGGCGCGTCTGTTGCTGGATATCTGATAGAAGCAGTCGCGGGCTTCAAGTTTCAAGCTGCAGGAAAGGGCAGCTTGGCTTGGAGCGCGCGGCTTGAAGCTTTTCGCTAAAGAGGATTTTTTGAATGTCGCAGAAATTTGACGTAGTAGTGATCGGTGCTGGCCCTGGTGGCTACGTGGCAGCCATCAAGGCGGCGCAGCTGGGTCTGACCACTGCCTGCATCGAGAAGTACACCGACGCTGAAGGCAAGCAAGCCCTGGGCGGCACCTGCCTGAACGTAGGCTGCATTCCTTCCAAGGCGCTGCTCGACAGCTCCTGGAAGTACAAGGAAGCGAAAGAAAGCTTCAACGTTCACGGTATCTCGACCGGCGAAGTCAAAATGGACGTCGCTGCGATGGTTGGCCGCAAGGCTGGCATCGTCAAGAACCTGACCGGCGGCGTTGCCACTCTGTTCAAGGCGAACGGCGTTACTTCGATCCAGGGCCACGGCAAACTGCTGGCTGGCAAGAAAGTCGAAGTCACCAAGCCAGACGGCTCGGTTGAAGTCATCGAAGCTGAAAACGTGATCCTGGCTCCAGGCTCGCGTCCAATCGACATTCCACCGGCTCCGGTTGATCAGAACGTCATCGTCGATTCGACTGGCGCTCTGGAATTCCAAACCGTACCTAAGCGTCTGGGCGTGATCGGCGCTGGCGTGATCGGTCTGGAACTGGGTTCGGTATGGTCGCGTCTGGGTTCGGAAGTGGTTGTCCTCGAAGCACTGGACACCTTCCTGATGGCAGCGGACACCGCTGTTTCCAAGGAAGCGCTGAAAACCCTGACCAAACAAGGTCTGGACATCAAACTGGGCGCTCGCGTGACCGGCTCGAAAGTGAATGGCGACGAAGTCGTTGTGAACTACACCGATGCCAACGGCGAACAGACCATTACTTTCGACAAGCTGATCGTAGCCGTTGGTCGCCGTCCGGTGACCACTGATCTGCTGGCTTCCGACAGCGGCGTGACCCTCGACGAGCGCGGTTTCGTGCACGTTGACGATCACTGCGCGACCACCGTACCGGGCGTTTTCGCCATTGGTGACGTGGTGCGCGGCATGATGCTGGCGCACAAGGCATCGGAAGAAGGCATCATGGTTGTCGAGCGCATCAAGGGCCACAAAGCCCAGATGAACTATGACCTGATCCCTTCGGTTATTTATACTCACCCGGAAATCGCGTGGGTGGGTAAAACCGAGCAGGCCTTGAAAGCTGAAGGCGTTGAAGTTAACGTCGGCACCTTCCCGTTCGCCGCTTCCGGCCGTGCCATGGCCGCCAACGATACCGGTGGTTTCGTCAAGGTCATCGCTGATGCCAAGACTGACCGCGTATTGGGCGTGCACGTGATTGGCCCGAGCGCTGCAGAACTGGTTCAGCAGGGCGCGATCGGTATGGAATTCGGCACCAGCGCTGAAGATCTGGGCATGATGGTTTTCTCCCATCCGACCCTGTCTGAAGCCTTGCACGAAGCTGCTTTGGCGGTGAATGGCGGCGCCATCCACATTGCCAACCGCAAAAAGCGTTAACAGACAATAAGAAACCACGGCGGTAACGGCCCGTCGTGAGCCTTGCGAGCAAGTCTCACCGCGGAATGTCCGCTGGACGCAGTCTTGCGTAGTTGCACCGGGTATCCGGAAAGGCTACGCAAGCAGCAGTCACAGGTGGCGCGGCACTCATATGAGCGCAGCGCCGAATGCGCAGTACCTAACGAAGACGGTAAAAAGCATGAATCTTCACGAGTATCAGGGTAAGCAGCTGTTCGCTGAATACGGCCTGCCAGTTTCCACTGGTTACGCAGTAGACACCCCGGAAGCAGCAGCAGAAGCTTGCGACAAAATCGGCGGCAGTGAGTGGGTTGTCAAAGCCCAGGTCCACGCTGGTGGTCGCGGTAAAGCGGGCGGCGTTAAGCTGGTTCGCAGCAAAGAAGACGCCAAAGCCTTCGCACAGCAGTGGCTGGGCAAGCGTCTGGTGACTTACCAGACTGACGCCAATGGCCAGCCAGTCACCAAGATCCTGGTTGAATCGTGCACTGATATCGCTAAAGAGCTGTACCTGGGCGCTGTCGTTGACCGTTCGAGCCGTCGTATCGTGTTCATGGCTTCCACCGAAGGTGGCGTGGACATCGAGAAAATCGCTCACGACACTCCAGAAAAAATTCTGAAAGCCACTATCGATCCACTGGTTGGCGCTCAGCCATTCCAGGGTCGCGAGCTGGCATTCCAGCTAGGTCTGGAAGGCAAGCAGGTTGCTCAGTTCGCCAAGATCTTCGTAGGTCTGGCCAAGCTGTTCAAGGATCACGACCTGGCTCTGCTGGAAGTGAACCCGCTGGTGATCAAGGCTGACGGCGATCTGCACTGCCTGGACGCCAAGATCAACATCGACGCCAACGCAATGTACCGTCAGCCTAAGCTGAAGACTTTCCACGATCCGTCGCAAGACGATCCGCGCGAAGCGCACGCTGCCAAGTTCGAACTGAACTACGTAGCACTGGAAGGCAACATCGGCTGCATGGTCAACGGTGCTGGCCTGGCCATGGGTACCATGGACATCGTCAACCTGCATGGCGGCAAGCCAGCCAACTTCCTCGACGTAGGTGGTGGCGCTACCAAAGAACGCGTAACTGAAGCGTTCAAGATCATCCTGTCCGACACCAACGTCGCTGCAGTACTGGTCAACATCTTCGGCGGCATCGTTCGCTGCGACATGATTGCCGAAGGCATCATCGGCGCTGTGAAAGAAGTCGGCGTGAAAATCCCGGTTGTTGTTCGCCTTGAAGGTAACAACGCTGAGCTGGGCGCTAAAGTACTGGCAGAAAGCGGTTTGAACATCATCGCTGCTACCAGCCTGACCGACGCTGCTCAACAAGTTGTCAAAGCTGCGGAGGGCAAATAATGAGCGTCCTGATCAATAAAGACACCAAAGTTATCTGCCAGGGTATTACCGGTTCGCAAGGTAGTTTCCACACCCAGCAAGCCATCGAATACGGCACCAAGATGGTTGGTGGCGTTACTCCTGGCAAAGGCGGCACCGAGCACCTGGGTCTGCCAGTGTTCAACACCGTTAAAGACGCAGTAGAAGCCACTGGCGCTACCGCTTCCGTGATCTACGTTCCGGCTCCTTTCTGCAAAGATTCGATCCTGGAAGCGGCATTCGGCGGCATCAAGCTGATCGTTTGCATCACCGAAGGCATTCCTACCCTGGACATGCTGGACGCTAAAGTTAAGTGCGACGAGCTGGGCGTAGTCCTGATCGGCCCTAACTGCCCAGGCGTTATCACTCCGGGCGAGTGCAAGATCGGCATCATGCCAGGCCACATTCACTTGCCAGGCAAGGTCGGTATCGTTTCGCGTTCCGGCACCCTGACCTACGAAGCTGTCAAGCAGACTACTGACGCCGGTTTCGGTCAGTCGACTTGCGTCGGCATCGGTGGTGACCCGATCCCGGGTTCGAACTTCATCGACATCCTGAAGCTGTTCCAGGAAGACCCGAAGACCGAAGCGATCGTCATGATCGGTGAGATCGGCGGTTCGGCTGAAGAAGAAGCGGCTGCCTACATCAAGGCACACGTGACCAAGCCGGTTGTTTCCTACATCGCTGGTGTGACTGCTCCTCCGGGCAAGCGCATGGGCCATGCTGGCGCAATCATCTCTGGCGGCAAAGGCACTGCAGACGAGAAATTCGCTGCACTGCAAGACGCAGGCGTTAAAACCGTGCGTTCGCTGGCAGACATCGGCAAGGCCCTGGCCGAGCTGACCGGTTGGGCTGTCAAGTAAGCCTCGCGCTTAACTGACGCTTCACCAAACAAAGGCCACCTTCGGGTGGCCTTTGTCGTTTCTGCAATTTGGAAGATCAAAAGATCGCAGCCTGCGGCAGCTCCTACATTGAAATGCGTTTTCATTGGGGGGGGGCGATCGAAATGCCTTCATGGCCGGCAACCGTCATCCCCTGTAGGAGCTGCCGAAGGCTGCGATCTTTTGATCTTTGCCGTACCAACGAAAAATAGATACGTAAACGCGACACAGAAACGTCGCGTATCGGATAGTTCGCCCTCTAACAGTGCGTTTGCAGGCCAAATTCGTTAGGCTAGCAGCCATTTTTGCGTCTGCCGCCCACAAGGCATGCAACGCGCTTTAAGGGTCAGTCCCATACGGATCGACAGCATTTCCCTAATTACACAGGGCAATCCCCCTCTAAATTCCGATTCAGTAGTGTGGTATTACCTTAATGAAAGTTTTGAAAGGTCAGGACATCCTGGCACTTGGCTTTATGACATTTGCCCTGTTCGTTGGGGCCGGCAACATTATCTTCCCGCCTATCGTTGGCCTGCAGGCCGGACCTCACGTCTGGATGGCTGCGCTGGGTTTTCTGATCACCGCAGTGGGTTTGCCGGTGATCACCGTCGTTGCACTGGCCAAGGTCGGTGGGTCGATGGACGCGCTGAGCAGCCCGATCGGTAAAGTCGCGGGCGGCATTCTTGCGGCTGCGTGCTATCTGGCCGTCGGCCCGCTGTTTGCCACTCCGCGTACCGCCACCGTGTCCTTCGAAGTCGGTTTGGCGCCGTTGACCGGCGAAAGCCCGCTGGCGCTGTTCCTCTACAGCTCGGTGTACTTCCTGCTGGTGTTCTTCATCTCGCTCTACCCGGGCCGTTTGCTGGACACTGTTGGCCGTTTCCTCGCGCCGCTGAAGATCATCGCGCTGGCCGTGCTCGGTATCGCTGCATTCGCCTTGCCGGCGGGTGACGTCGGTCACGGTACGCCGGAATACGTGGCGGCACCGTTCTCCCAGGGCTTCATCAATGGTTACCTGACCATGGATACCCTCGGCGCGCTGGTGTTCGGCATCGTCATCGTCAACGCGATCCGCTCCCGTGGCGTCGAGTCGCCGAAGTTGATCACCCGTTACGCGATCATCGCCGGTTTGATTGCCGGTGTCGGTCTGGCGCTGGTCTACATCAGCCTGTTCCGTCTGGGTTCCGGCAGCCATGAAGTGGCCGTCGGTGCAACCAACGGCGCGGCGGTCTTGCACGCTTACGTGCAACACACCTTCGGTTCGCTGGGCAGCGGTTTCCTCGCGGTACTGATCTCGCTGGCGTGCCTGGTGACGGCAGTAGGTCTGACCTGCGCCTGTGCCGAGTACTTCAGTCGTGTGCTGCCACTGTCGTACAAGACCCTGGTGATCATCCTCGCGGCGTTCTCGCTGCTGGTGTCCAACCTCGGTCTGACCAAGCTGATCGCGTTCTCCATTCCGGTGCTCACCGCGATCTACCCGCCGTGCATCGTGTTGGTGGCGCTGAGCTTCTGCAAAGACTTCTGGCATGAACACGGTCGGATTCTCGGCCCGGTGATGCTGGTGTCGTTCTTGTTCGGCAGCATCGACGCACTGAAAGGCGCGGGTCTGGCTGACTGGATGCCGACGCAGCTGGCGCACCTGCCGCTGAGCGAGCAAGGTCTGGCGTGGCTGGTGCCGTGTGTGATGACTTTGGTGGTTGCAGTGGTTTGCGATCGCCTGCTGGGCAAGCGCAGCGAAGCGGTTGCCTGAGGTTGGCTGACCCGCCATAAGCGGGTCTTCAACGCTTAAACAGAAATGCCCCGTATCAATCGATACGGGGCATTTTTTATGGGCGTCAGGCAGTGTCTTTTTCCCTAGACTAACGTCGAAGCACTGCATCGCTTTTATGTAGGAGCAGAGCTTGCTCGCGAAAGCGATCTGACATTCAACATTGATGTCGACAGAAACACCGCTTTCGCGAGCAAGCTTTGCTCCTACAAGTTCACGTATTCAAGGGAATTGCATGTCGTTCATCCAGGCCAATCTGATCCACTTGCTCGCCGCGTGCTGGTTTGTCATCTGCTGGGGCGGTTACACCCGTTATGCCACGTGGAAGGGCCGCGACACCGCGTGCCTGGCCAGCGTGCTGCACCTGTACCGCGAAGACTGGATGCGCCGCATGCTCTTGCGCGACAACCGCATCGCCGACGCCAGTGTGATCGGCAATCTGGAGCGCAACGCCTCGTTTTTCGCCTCGAGCACGCTGATCATCCTAGCCGGTATTCTCACCGTGCTCGGCGCCTCCGAGCGGGCGGTGTCGTTGCTGGCGGACATCCCGATGGTGCAGCAAGCGTCGCAGGGCATGTCGGAAATCAAATTGCTGTGCCTGGCGATGGTGTTCGTCTACGCCTTCTTTACCTTCAGTTGGTGCATGCGCCAGTACAACTTCGCGGCGGTGCTGGTCGGTTCGGCGCCGATGATCGGCGAGCGTCATGTCTCCGAACAGGAGCGTAAAGCGTTCGCGGCACGGGCGGCGCGGGTGATTTCGATGGCGGCCAACCAGTTCAACTTCGGTCTGCGTTCTTACTACTTCGGCATGACCATGCTCGCGTGGTTCGTCAGCCCGTGGCTGTTCATGTTGTTGAGCACTGGCGTGGTGCTGGTCTTGTACCGTCGCGAGTTTCATTCCGACGTTCTCGACGTAATGGTCTATACCCCTACAGAGGCGCCCATTCCCGAGGCGAACAAAGAGGCCGCTTGATGAGTATTCCGTTCTGGTGTGTGTTTATCAGCGCTTTGCTGATTTATGTGGCGCGTATGCCAGTGGCCAAGGCGATGAAAGAGCAGGGCGGTTACAACAACCACTTGCCGCGCCAACAACAGGCGCAACTGACTGGTTACGGCGCGAGGGCGCTGGCGGCGCATCAGAACAGTATCGAAGCGTTCATGTTATTTGCCGTGGGTGTGTTAATGGCGCACACCACGCAAACGGTAGGATGGCTGATCGATACATTGGCGATCATCTTCGTCATCGCCCGCATCGTCTATTTGTGGTTCTACCTGGCTGATCTGCCAGCGCTGCGTAGTCTGGTCTGGCTCATCGGCTTAGTGTGTTCACTGCTGCTGATGATTAGTCCGACTTTTAGAACTGTCTTGCTTTAAGCGACATTGCCGTTAAATCCCGGACAAAAGAAAACCCGCACTAGGCGGGTTTCCTTTTTCAGCGGTAAAAAGCAGATTATTGCTTTTTAGCAGCTTCGTCTTGCGCGGCAGCGTTCGATTCAGCCTGAGCTTTGGCAGCTTCGGCGTTTTCTTTCGCAGCGTCGTTCACTTTATCCTGAGCTTTGTTCATGTCTTGCTGAGCTTGTTCAGCATGTTGGTTGGCATCTTGAGCTTTGTCCTCGGATTTTTTATCGCAGGCAGCGAGACCGAGGGAAGCGGTCAACATCAAGGCAATAGCAAAAGTCTTACGCATGGGGTGTTTCTCCTTATGGAAAATAACTACTGGCCTTAAGAGCTTTGCGCTACAGGTTAAGTTCCTCATTTGTTTCAGATATATAAGTTTGTTTTGCCACGGAACTTTTGGCCTGTTGGCTACTACTGGCCAATTGCTTTAACGAGAGTAATTATCATATGGCTGAAAACCCCGTTTTTGAGCGCGCGACGCGATTTCTTTCAGCGTTAAGACACTGTCAGGTACTGGGTTTGCGGGTACATGAAGCCTCCAGCGAAGGGCTTACGGTGATCCTGCCTTACAGCTCACGAATTGTCGGAAATCCGCAGACCGGCGTGATTCACGGCGGGGCAATCACCTCGTTGATGGACACCGCTTGCGGGATGTCGACATTGTGCGTGTTGCCGGAATTCGAAGTCTGCCCGACCCTCGATTTGCGCATCGACTATATGCACGCCGCCGAACCGAACAAAGACGTCTATGGCTTCGCCCAGTGCTACCGGGTAACCACCGATGTGATCTTTGCTCGCGGTTTCGCCTACCAGGACGATCCTGCACAACCCATCGCCCACGTCGTCGGCACTTTTATGCGCATGGGCAAGGGTTTGAAAGGCACCAAAGGCTTCGGCGGCGTGATCAAGGGAGCAGGGCAATGAGCGATGATCTGAAACAGCAACTGCAACTCGCTCACGCTCAAGGTGATTACGCGCCACTGTTGAAGCTGATTCCCTACGCGGGTTTGATCGGCGTCGAATGTTCGCGGGTCGGTGATGAACTGCTGTTCAAGCTGCCAGCGAACAAGGACAACATTGGTAACCCTTTACTGCCCGCGATCCACGGCGGCGTGATTGCCGGGTTCATGGAACTGGCTGCGGCGCTGCACCTGTTGATCTTCACCGAAGCGCCGGGCGTGCCGAAGATTATCGATTTCTCCCTCGATTACCTGCGCGCCGGGCAATTTCGCGATACCTGGGCCAAATGTCAGGTGTGCCGGCAGGGGCGTCGCGTCGCCAATGTCGCAATCACGGCGTGGCAAAGCACCGAAGGCGAGCCGATTGCCACCGCTCGCGCGCACTTCAAAATTGATGAGCCCTTGAAATCCTGAACAGCGCCCCAAACTCACAAGACAACCCGCCGCCGACCATTTCGGGTCGCGGCCACTGCCATCTGATTGGAGTTTGATGACCATGAGTGTGGAAACTCAAAAGGAAACCCTGGGCTTCCAGACCGAGGTGAAGCAACTGCTGCACCTCATGATCCATTCGCTGTATTCCAACAAGGAAATTTTCCTTCGCGAATTGATCTCGAACGCCTCTGACGCTGTCGACAAGCTGCGCTTCGAAGCCCTGGCCAAGCCAGAGTTGCTCGAAGGTGGCGCTGATCTGAAAATCCGTGTGAGCTTCGACAAAGACGCCAAGACCGTCACCCTCGAAGACAACGGTATCGGCATGAACCGTGACGATGTGATCACCCACCTGGGTACCATCGCCAAATCCGGCACTGCCGATTTCATGAAAAACCTTTCCGGCGATCAGAAGAAAGATTCGCACCTGATCGGTCAGTTCGGTGTCGGTTTCTACTCCGCGTTCATCGTTGCCGACCAGGTTGACGTGTACTCCCGTCGCGCCGGCACTCCAGCCAGCGAAGGCGTGCACTGGTCGTCGAAAGGCGAGGGCGAGTTCGAAGTTGCGAACATCGACAAGCCAGAGCGCGGCACCCGTATCGTTCTGCACCTGAAAGCGGCTGAAGACGAATTCGCCGATGGCTGGCGTCTGCGCAACATCATCAAGAAGTACTCCGATCACATCGCGCTGCCAATCGAGCTGCCGAAAGAAGTGGCACCTGCTGAAGGTGAAGAAACACCAGCGGCCGAGTGGGAAACCGTCAACCGCGCCAGCGCCCTGTGGACTCGCCCTCGCACTGAAGTGAAGGACGAGGAATACCAGGAGTTCTACAAACACATCGCTCACGACTTTGAAAACCCGCTGGCCTGGAGCCACAACAAAGTCGAAGGCAAGCTCGAATACAGCTCGCTGCTTTACGTGCCGGCCCGCGCACCGTTCGACCTGTACCAGCGTGAAGCGCCGAAAGGCCTGAAGCTGTACGTGCAACGCGTGTTTGTCATGGATCAGGCCGAGTCGTTCCTGCCGCTGTACCTGCGCTTCATCAAAGGCGTGGTCGATTCCAACGACCTGTCGCTGAACGTGTCGCGTGAGATCCTGCAGAAAGACCCGATCATCGATTCGATGAAAACCGCGCTGACCAAGCGCGTGCTGGACATGCTGGAAAAACTGGCGAAAAACGAGCCTGAGCAATACAAAGGCTTCTGGAAGAACTTCGGTCAGGTCATGAAAGAAGGCCCGGCAGAAGACTTCGCCAACAAGGAGAAAATTGCCGGTCTGCTGCGTTTCGCATCGACCAACGGCGACGACGGCGAGCAGATCGTCGGTCTGGCCGACTACCTGGCCCGCGCCAAGGAAGGTCAGGATAAGATCTACTACCTCACCGGCGAAACCTACGCGCAGGTCAAGAACAGCCCGCACCTGGAAGTCTTCCGCAAGAAAGGCATCGAAGTGTTGCTGCTGACCGACCGCATCGACGAGTGGCTGATGAGCTACCTCAGCGAGTTCGACGGCAAGACTTTTGTCGACGTGGCACGCGGTGACCTCGATCTGGGCAACCTGGACTCGGAAGAGGACAAGAAAGCTGCAGAAGAAGTCGCCAAGTCCAAAGAAGGTCTGGTTGAGCGTCTGAAAACCGCGCTGGGCGATTCCGTGGCGGAAGTCCGGGTTTCCCATCGTCTGACCGATTCGCCGGCCATTCTGGCCATCGGCGAGCAGGATCTGGGTCTGCAAATGCGTCAGATCCTCGAAGCCAGCGGGCAGAAGGTGCCGGATTCGAAGCCGATCTTCGAATTCAACCCGAGCCACCCGCTGATCGAGAAACTCGACGGCGAGCAGAGCGAAGAGCGTTTTGGCGACCTGTCGCACATCCTTTTCGATCAGGCAGCATTGGCGGCTGGTGACAGCTTGAAGGATCCGGCTGCTTACGTGCGCCGTCTGAACAAGCTGCTGGTTGAGCTGTCGGTTTAACCAAGTCGTAGAAAAACCCGCTTCGGCGGGTTTTTTCATTCTGGTGTTTAGCAAATCAGGAGTCAGAAGTGAGCCAAGTCACAGTACGTTCCGTGGTCTATCAGATTGACGGCCAGCCTTATGAAGGTCGTCTGGCGTTCGACGCCGAGCACAAAGGCGCGCGTCCGGGTTTGTTGATGGCGCCGAACTGGATGGGCGTCAGCGCGGGCGCGGAAGAAATCGCCAAGTCGGTGGCGGCCAAGGGCTACGTGGTGTTGATTGCTGACGTCTATGGTCAGGCCGTGCGTCCACAGAACGCTGATCAGGCGGGTGCGGCGATGATGCCGCTGAAGGATGATCGCGCACTGCTGCGTACGCGGATGCAGGCGGCGTTCGAGCAGTTGCAGAAGCAGGGCGAGGCGGCGGTTGATACCTCGAAACTGGCGGTGTTCGGTTTCTGCTTTGGCGGTTGCTGTGCACTGGATCTGGCGCGCACCGGTGCGCCGGTGAAGGCGGCGGTGTCGTTCCATGGCACGCTCGATTCGCCGAACCCGGCGGATGCGCAGAATATCAAGGGCTCGGTATTGGTGCTGCACGGTGCATCTGATCCATTGGTGCCGAAAGAGCAATTGCCGGCGTTTGAAGATGAGATGAACGCGGCGAATGTCGATTGGCAGTTGCTCAGCTACGGCGGTGCGGTGCACTCGTTTACTGACCCGCATGCGAATGTGCCGGGCAAGATGATGTACGACGAGAAGACGGCCAAGCGCGCGTTCAAGTCGATGCATGATTTGCTGGATGAAGTGTTCAAGGGCTGAAAAGCGAAAAGCCCCTCACCCTAACCCTCTCCCGGAGGGAGAGGGGACTGATTGGGGGATGCTTGAGGGTTACGCCGATCTGAAAGGGCTGTGCTGAATCCATAATCGCCAAGATTTTTCAGGTCAATGTATGACGCCAGACACCTCGATCGGCTCCCTCTCCCTCCGGGAGAGGGCTGGGGTGAGGGTAGCTTTTTAACGCGGCAATTCAATCCGCTCAACTTCCCCCGGCACCGTCGGCCAATCCCCGGCCGCCCATTTACGCCGTGCTTCATCGATCGCCGCCGGATCGCTCGCGACAAAATTCCAGTTGATTCGCCGAGGCCCGTCCAGTGGCGCGCCGCCAAACACCACGGCGTGCACATCACTCTCGGCAAACAAACTCATCTCTTCCCCCGCCGGCAACATCACCAACGCATGCGGCTCAATCGCTTCGCCGTTCAATTGCGCATCCCCACTCAACACATACACCGCCCGTTCTTCATGCTCAGTCGGGATCAGCAGGGTGGTCGCCGTTTGCATCTGTACTTCGGCATATAACGTAGGAGAAAGCACCGGCACCGGTGATTCCAGGCAAAAGCCTGACCCGGCAATCATGCGAATCTGCACACCAAGGTTATCGCTGACCGGCAACGTCGCCGCCGGGTGATGGCTGTAATGCCCCGGGCCTTGTTCGTGATCCTTGGGCGAGGCCAGCCAGATCTGCAAGCCGTGCATCGTGAAGCTCTGTTCCCAAAACGGCTCCGGCGTGCGCTCAACGTGGGCGATCGCGCTGCCGGCGGTCATCCAGCTGACATCGCCGGCGCTGACCACCTGGTCGGAGCCGAGGCTGTCCTTGTGCTGGATCTGCCCCTGGAACAAGTAGGTGAGGGTCGACAGACCGATGTGCGGGTGCTGTCGGATGTTCATGCCTTTGCCCGTCGGATAAACCGTCTCGAGCATGTGGTCAAAAAACACGAATGGCCCGACGCTGCGGCATTTGGCTGACGGCAACGGGCGCAGAATCGGCTGGCCTTCGACGTCTTCGGCGCGCGGGCGGATGATCAGAGGTTGCGTGTCCATGGTGCATTCCAGGCTGAGCGGGTGATGCCAGAAGCATAACCCGCCGCTGGCATCAGGAGGGTTACTGGCTGTCGAAGCCTTGTGGCGCGTGGGTTTCGATGGTGACGTCGCTGGTGGTCATCAGCTTGTGAATCGGGCAGCGGTCGGCGACGCGCAGCAGTTCTTCACGTTGAGCATCGGTGAGCACGCCTTTGAGGGTGAGGGTGACGTGCAGGACGTATTTACCTTTCTGCTCTTCGCTGTTGGCGCGTTTGACGTCGACGCCCACACCGGTCAGCGGGATGTCTTTCTTTTTCGCGTACATTTTCAGGGTCAGGGCTTTGCAGGCGCCCAGCGCGGCGTCGAAATAATCGTGCGGCTCTGGCGCCGTGCCTTCACCGCCGGCAGCTGCCGGGACGTCGGTGAACAATTCCAGATCATCGATTTTTACGGAGTGACGGAAACCTTCGGCAGAGACGGTATTGACGGTGATGGTCATGTGAACCTCGCTATCGGTGGGAAATAGTACTTCGATCAAAAAGGATCTTGCAGTTATAGAGCATTGTCGCCGCTGAACGTTTCACTTTCCGGCTGGCTGAACCCCGGTGGCTGCGCTGGGGTCTAGTCTGTGCCTACCTGCCGGAGATTACTTGTGTCCTTGTTTCGTTTGAGTCTTGCCAGCCTGTTGCTGATTGCCGGTGCCGCCCATGCGCGGGATTACACCTACAGCGATGCGCACCTGCATTACGTGGATTTTTTCCAGGAAACCGCTGGCATGCCGAAATTGCTGACAGCGATGAAAGAAAATTCCGTCGAGCACGTGATGATTTCCGGCATTCCGGTGGCGAAGAAATGGCACGAAGATGAACCGAAACGTCCACGCTATTACGCCGGTGATGACGCCGATGCCTATTGGTACAGCGCCACTGATGTGATCGTCGCCGATGCCGTGCAAAAACTGCCTGCTGAGCTGCGGCCGTACTTTCATCCATTCCTCTCCGGCTTCAATCCGAACGACAAGAACTCCGCCGCGCACATTCAGCGCATGCTCGATCTGTACCCGGGGCTGTGGCAGGGCATTGGCGAAGTGTTTACCCGTCATGATGACCTGACGGCGCTGACCTCCGGCGACACCCCGCGCGCCAACAATGAGGCGATGACCAAGATCTATCACCTGGCCGCCGAGAACGATTTGCCGGTAATGTTGCACTCGAACATCACCTCCAAGCGTGAGAAAAATCCGCTTTATCTGTCGGAAGTCGAAGAACCGCTGCGCAACCACCCGCACACCCGGTTTATCTGGGCGCACGCCGGCACCAGCGCCGAGATTCATCGGCATCAGACACAGATGGATTTCTTGCTGCCAACGCTGACGCGCATGCTGGAGGCCTATCCGAATCTGTATATCGACCTTTCGTGGAGCATGCTCACCCCGTATCTGCTGGATGAACAGGGCACGCCGCGCAAAGAGTGGCTGGCGCTGGTCGAGCGCTACCCTGAGCGCTTCATGCTGGGCTCGGACGTCGTAGGGCGTTTCAACAAGCTGGGCAAGGAAATGCACAGCTTCAATCCGTTCCTCGACGCATTGCCTACAGAGGTCGCGCATAAAGTCGCGCGGGATAACTTCCTCGCGATCCTGCCGAAAACTTCGCCCAAGTCAGGTATTGATCGCTGAAACGTTATTGCCAAGCGTTCGAAGTATTAAGGCGTTTTGATATCACCATTTCGTCTTACGCAAATTCGCAAAGGGCCGATACCTTCTAAAGCAACCAGCTGCAGGGTTGATGCAGCGCTTTTGGAAGGAACCAGAGCAATGAGTATCCGTAGTCTCAATATTGCCCCGCGCGCCGGTCTGGGTTTTGGCCTGTTGGCGCTGATGGTGTTTGCCCTTGGGGCGTTCGCCCTGCTGCAAATGGCGAACATGCGTGCGCAATCCGACGAGGTCGATAACAACTGGCTGCCCAGTGTGATGGCGGTCGGCGAAATGAGTCAGGACATGCTGCGCCTGCGTGCACTGACCATGCGCCTGCTGCTCAATCGCGATCCGCAGGCGCTTGAGCAGAACGTCGCCAAGCTCAATGAGCTGCGCGACGTGCTCAGCGAAGCCCAGCAAACTTATGACGTGCTGATTGTTCTGCCGGAGGAGCGCTCGTTGTTTGACCGCTTCAAGGTCGCCGAACACAAATACCTGGAATATCAGGCGCAAGTCATGCAGCTGTCCGCGCAGAACCGCGTGGAAGAGGCGGCGAGCATTCTCAACGGCCAGATGAGTCCATTGGCCGATAAAATCGCAGTCATTCTGCGTGAGCTGGTCGAGCTGAATAAGCACAACGCCAATCTCGCCACCGAGGCCGCTCGGCTGGTGTTCACCAATTCGCGGGTGTGGGTCGGGGTGATGATCGGCATTACCGCGCTGATCACCATCGGTCTCGCGGTGATGCTGACGCGCAGCATCGTGCTGCCGCTGGCGCAATCGCTTGGAGTGGCGGAAGTGGTCGCTGCTGGCGACCTGACCGGCGACATCACTATCAGCGGCAAGGATGAACCGGCGCGGCTGCTGCAAGCGTTGCAAAGCATGCAGCACAACTTGCGCGACACGATCCGGCGAATTTCCGAATCCTCCAGCCAACTCGCCTCGGCCTCGGAAGAGCTGAGCTGCGTCACGGAAGACGCTACGCGCGGGTTGCATCAGCAGAGTCTGGAAATCGAACAGGCGGCGACGGCGGTGAATCAGATGACGGCAGCGGTTGAGGAGGTTGCCAGCAATGCGGTGGCGACGTCCGAAGCTTCGCGTGAATCGGATCGCATTGCTCAGCATGGGCGTGAACAGGTGCAGCAGACCGTGTCGTCGATTGAGTTTCTCGCTGAAGACGTGACCAACAATGCCACGCAGGTCGAGAATCTGGCGGACAAGGTGCATGGCATCAGCAAGGTGCTGGACGTGATTCGCTCGATTGCCGAGCAGACCAATTTGCTCGCGCTGAACGCGGCGATTGAAGCAGCGCGGGCCGGTGATGCCGGGCGAGGGTTTGCGGTAGTGGCGGATGAAGTGCGCGCACTGGCGCATCGCACGCAGCAATCGACGCACGAGATCGAGCAGATGATCGGCGGGATTCAGCAGGGCACCGATTCGGCGGTTAATTCGATGCAGCAGAGTAATGTCCGGGCGCGTTCGACACTGGAGCTGGCGAAAGCTGCCGGAGTGGCGCTGGAGGAGATTGCCTCGGCGTTTACGCTGATCAATGAACGCAATTTGGTCATCGCCAGTGCGTCGGAGGAGCAGGCGGCGGTGGCGCGGGAGGTGGATCGTAATCTGATGAACATTCGTGATCTGGCGATGCAGACGTCGGCAGGGGCGAATCAGACAAGCGCGGCGAGTCAGGAGTTGTCGCGGTTGGCAGTGGATTTGAACAGCATGGTGGCGAAGTTTTCTGTCTGAAATTACCCCTGTAGGAGTTGTCGAGTGAAACGAGGCTGCGATCTTTTGATGTTGATTTTTTAAGATCAGGATCAAAAGATCGCAGCGTGCCGCAGCTCCTACAGAGGCGCAAGTTGCCAGCAAAAAAAAGCCCCGCATCTCGCGGGGCTCTTTCATCGTGCGTCGAATCAGCTGCCTTTAACGGCTTTGCCGTTGACCGTGCCGTCGAGGAGCATGATGTTGTACTCCTTGCCGTCGGTTTCAACCTGTTGCAGGCGAACCAGCAGGTAATCCCAATCCTTGGCGAACCACAGGACGGTGATGCGCTTGCTTTGTGTCGGATCGCGAACGCGCTCGACCTTGATCGCATCGATCTGGCCAGCCTTGGTTTCGACTTTCTCCGAACCCAGCACGCGGAAGTCGTAGGTATCGACCTCGCCATCATCAACCACCTGATAGCTCATGCTTTTCTTGCCGGCAGCCACGTCGTGCTGCAGCGCCAGTTGGTAGGTGGATTTGTCGACCATGCCACGGTTCAGCGGAATCTTCACGGCGTCGCCGCGATCAGTGCCGGTCACCAGTTTGTTGGCCCAGTCGAAGTCCAGGTCAGCCTTTTTCGCTTTGCCCAGACCGCCACGTTCGAAGTGGTAGGACTGTGGCAGCAAGGTGTCCTTGTCCAGGGTCAGGGTGCTTTCTTCGCTCAGGCTGGCGATCATCATCGATGCCTTGAAGCTGAGTTTCCAGACGCCGTTGGCTTCCTTGGTCAGGCTGCGCGAGGCGGTGCCGCTCATCGGCAGCTGTTTCCAGTCGGCGGTGTAGCTGGCGGAGAACGGTTGAAGGTCTGCTGCCTGTGCGAAGGGCAGGGCAAACAAGGCGCAAGCGAGAAGCAGGGCGCGACGCATAAAATCTCCTAGTGTCGAATCAAGTGGCCGCTGGCCGCGAGTAACTGGCCATCCAGTAAAGCACCGTCCGTACCGAGGGCCAGCCGGCCTTCAGCAAACCAGCGTATGGCCATCGGGTAGATCAGGTGTTCCTGAACGTGTACCCGCTGCGCCAGACTCTGCGGCGAATCGTGCAACTCTACCGGTATTAATGCCTGTACGACCAGTGGTCCGCCATCGAGTTCCTCGGTGACGAAGTGCACGGAGCAGCCGTGCTCCGTGTCGCCGGCTTCCAGCGCGCGCTGATGAGTGTGTAACCCTTTGTATTTGGGTAGCAGCGACGGATGGATGTTGAGCAGGCGCCCTTGGTAATGGCGAACGAAATCAGCGCTGAGAATGCGCATGAAACCGGCCAGTACCACGAGTTTAGGTTGGAATTCGTCGATCAGTTTGATCAGTGCAGCATCGAAGGCCTCGCGACCTTCGAATGCCTTGTGATCCAGCGAGCGGGTAGCGATACCCGCGTCACTGGCGCGTTGCAGGCCGTACGCGTCGGCGCGGTTGGAAATCACCGCAGCGATGCGAACCGGGCTGTCGCCGGCTCGCGTGCTGTCGATCAAAGCCTGCAAGTTACTGCCGGTGCCGGACAACAGCACCACGACATCACAGGGTGCGGACATTAATGAGCCTTAAGGTTCTGCAGATCAACCTGAGCTGCGCCTTCGGCAGCAGCAGCGATCTGACCGATCACCCAAGGCTGCTCGCCAGCGTCACGCAGGGTGTTCAGGGCGACTTCAACGTGCTCCTGAGCCACACAGATGACCATGCCAACGCCGCAGTTCAGTACGCGGTGCATCTCGGTTTCGTCAACGTTGCCTTGCGCTTGCAGCCAGTCGAACACGGCCGGGCGAGTCCAGCTGGCGACGTCAACAACAGCCTGAGCGCCTTTTGGCAGAACGCGCGGGATGTTGTCGAGCAGGCCGCCACCGGTGATGTGGGCCATGGCTTTGACGGCGCCGGTGTCTTTGATCAGCTTGAGCAGCGGCTTCACGTAGATGCGGGTCGGGGCCATCAGCAGGTCGGTCAGCGGTTTGCCGTCGAGCTGGATGTTTTCGATGTCGGCACCGGAGACTTCGATGATCTTGCGGATCAGCGAGTAGCCGTTCGAGTGCGGGCCGGACGATGGCAGCGCGATCAGTGCGTCACCGGTGGCGACTTTCGAACCGTCGATGATTTCAGCTTTTTCCACAACGCCGACGCAGAAGCCGGCCAGGTCGTAGTCTTCGCCTTCGTACATGCCTGGCATTTCAGCGGTTTCGCCGCCAACCAGCGAGCAACCCGACAGTTCGCAGCCAGCGCCGATGCCGGTAACCACTTGAGTCGCGGTCTCGACATTGAGTTTGCCGGTGGCGTAGTAGTCGAGGAAGAACAGTGGCTCAGCGCCGCACACCACCAGGTCGTTGACGCACATGGCGACCAGGTCGATGCCGATGCTGTCGTGCTTGTTCAGGTTCAGCGCCAGACGCAGCTTGGTGCCGACGCCGTCGGTGCCGGAAACCAGCACTGGCTGCTTGTAGCCGGCCGGGATTTCGCAGAGGGCGCCGAAACCGCCCAGGCCGCCCATGACTTCCGGGCGCGCAGTGCGCTTGGCGACGCTCTTGATGCGTTCGACCAATGCTTCACCGGCGTCGATGTCTACACCGGCGTCCTTGTAGCTCAGGGAGGGTTGCTTGCTCATGATCCAGGCCTTTAGGGGAGGGGATTCAGGGGTAACGACCGAGTTCAGCGGGAACATCGAAATCGAGGGGGCGAGTGCCTCACGCGAGTTTCGAGGGGCCCGGCTGTTGCCGGTCTGCGAAGGCGCGCGATTTTATCAGGCTTGAGGGGCAGCGGCCATCCTCGCACCGACGGGCAGGGCCATTATCTCGGGAAATTTTTTGCAATTAAGGCGTATCACTGCCTGTATAAGGTGTGGCAATTAACCGTCTATCGTTATCACTACGTAAAAACTTACCGCCGCCGTGTGAATGTTTTGCGAGGGTCAAGGGTCACAGCCTTGCTTAACCGGTTCACGCGGCCTGTTCCAGCCGCTCCTGTCGACGGGAATTTTCCATGCTTTTTCGTAAATTGTTGGTTGTGGGTTGTTTGTCTGTGGTCAGCCTGGCGAGTCATGCCGAAAACCTCAAAGGTCTCTATCAAGTCAGTCAGCCGGTCACCAGCCAGGCGCCGGAGGAGCGTGATCGCGCCGCTCAGGCAGCGCTGGACACGTTGGTGTTGCGCCTGACCGGTGACCCGAAAGCTGCGCAAAATCCCGGACTGGCGGATATTCGCAAGAATCCGCAGCAGATCATCACTCAGTTCGGCTTTGACGCCGGGCCGCCGGAGGTGCTCAAGGTCAACTTCGATCCGAACGCTACCGAGCAGGCTTTACGCCGCGCCGGGCTGTCGATGTGGGGCGCCAGTCGGCCGTCGATCCTGAGCTGGTGGCTGAACGAATCAGCGGACGGCACGTATCTGGTGGGTGATGGTCAATCGACTGCCGGGCCATTGCGTGTGGCGGCTCAGCATCGTGGTTTGCCGCTGCGTTTGCCGTTGGCGGATCTGAGTGAACAACTGGTCGCGACTGCGCCGGCGCTGGAGGGTACGGATCCGGGGCCGTTGCGCGGGGTTTCCGAACGCTACAACGCCGATGCCTTGCTGGCCGTGCATGCGCGCGAAGAAGGCGGGCAGTGGCAGGCGAAATGGCATTTGTGGCTGGGTGAGCAGAAAGAGGCCGGCACGGTGCAGGGCGCCGATCAGGCTGCCGTCGCCGATGCGGTGATGCTGGCGGTGGCTGAGCGTCTGGCGCCACGTTTTGTTGCCAAGCCTGGTGCGTCGGGGCAGCAGACTCTGGAAGTGCAGGGCATGAATCTTGAGCATTATGCGGCGCTGTTGCGGTTACTCGAACCGTTCGGCGTGCGTCTGCAGAGTGTCGATGGCGATCGCATCGTCTATCGGGTCAATGGCAGTGCCGACCAGATGCGCGCGCAGTTGTCGCTGGCGAAGTTGCAGGAATTGCCGGCCGAGGCGCCTGCACCGGTCGCGCCGCCGCAGCCTGCGGTGGCAGGTGCAGCACCGGTCGCGGCTCCGGCCCCGACACCGGCAGCACCGTCGTTACGGTTTCGCTGGTAAGTCTTTCCTTATATAGAAGCAGGAGTGGTTCATGGCCGATACGCGGCGTTGGTTCTGGCTCGGTGGGGTTGTCCTGCTTTGCGCGTTTGTATGGTTGCTGCACCCGATCCTCACGCCGTTTCTGGTGGCGCTGCTGCTCGCGTATCTGTTCGATCCGCTGGTGGATCGCCTGGAGAAGCTCGGGCTGTCGCGTACGTGGGGCGTGATCGCGGTGTTTGCTTTATTCACCCTGATCGTCACCACGCTGTTGCTGGTGCTGGTACCGATGCTCGCCAAGCAGTTGCTGCGTTTGTACGAACTGGCGCCGCAAATGCTCGACTGGCTGCAACACACGGCGCTGCCGTGGGCGCAGGCGAAGCTTGGGCTGTCGGACGGCTTCTGGAAGTTCGACAAGGTCAAAGCGGCCATCAGCGAACACATGGGCCAGACCACCGACATCGTCAGTGTGGTGCTGAGTCAGGCCACGGCGTCGAGTCTGGCGTTGATCGGTCTGTTGGCGAATCTGGTGCTGATCCCGGTGGTGAGTTTCTACTTGCTGCGCGACTGGGACGTGATGATGGCCAAGATCCGCAGCCTGCTGCCGCGTGATCGTGAAGAGCGCGTGGTAGCGTTGGCTGGCGAATGTCATGAGGTGCTGGGCGCGTTTGTGCGTGGCCAGTTGCTGGTGATGCTGGCGCTGGGCGTGATTTATGCGGCGGGCCTGATGATCGTCGGTCTGGAGCTGGGGCTGTTGATCGGCCTGATCGCGGGTCTGGCGGCGATCGTGCCTTATATGGGCTTCGTGATTGGTATCGGTGCGGCGCTGATTGCCGGGTTGTTCCAGTTCGGTGGCGATCTGTACCCGATGGTCGGCATCGTCGCAGTGTTCATGGTCGGTCAGGCACTGGAAGGTATGGTGCTGACGCCATTGCTGGTCGGCGACCGCATCGGCCTGCACCCGGTGGCGGTGATCTTCGCGATTCTGGCCGGTGGCGAGCTGTTTGGTTTTACCGGTGTGCTGCTGGCGCTGCCGGTGGCAGCGGTGATCATGGTCTTGGTGCGCCATATGCACGATTTGTATAAAGACTCTGATATGTACAGCGGAGTGGATGAGCCGGAGTTGTAATCACGACGGACAGCCCGGCGGTGCGCCGGGTTGGCCCGTGTCATGCAGGTGGTCGCGTCAGAGAAACTGTCATAAAACCAGGGTGTTAACGCAAACCTTTGATTTTGCTTGGGGTCTGCCGCATTGTGCGCTCCGCCTCACGGGTATAAACTTCGCAAACTTTACACAGAGGCCACTAACGGTTCCTTGAGAACTGTTCAGTCAGCATGAAACCGATTCAGCTGCCCCTAGGTGTGCGTCTGCGTGACGACGCCACCTTTATCAACTACTACCCAGGCGCCAATGCCGCTGCACTCGGCTATGTCGAGCGCCTATGCGAAGCCGACGCCGGCTGGACCGAAAGCCTGATTTATCTTTGGGGCAAGCACGGGGTAGGGCGTACGCATCTGTTGCAGGCTGCGTGTCTGCGCTTCGAACAGATGGGCGAACCGGCGGTGTACCTGCCGTTGGCCGAGTTGATGGATCGCGGTGTGGAAATCCTCGACAACCTTGAACAGTACGAACTGGTTTGCCTGGATGATTTGCAGGTGATTGCCGGCAAGGCTGACTGGGAAGAGGCGATGTTTCACCTGTTCAACCGCTTGCGTGACAGCGGTCGACGGTTGTTGATTGCGGCGGCAACCTCGCCACGTGAATTGCCGGTCAAACTGGCAGACCTCAAATCGCGCCTGACCCTGGCGCTGATTTTCCAGATGCGTCCTCTCTCCGATGAAGACAAATTACGTGCCCTGCAATTGCGCGCATCGCGTCGCGGTCTGCACCTGACCGATGAAGTCGGGCATTTCATTTTGACTCGCGGTACCCGCAGCATGAGCGCGTTGTTTGACCTGCTTGAACAGCTCGATCAGGCCTCGCTGCAAGCTCAGCGCAAGCTGACAATTCCCTTCCTTAAAGAAACTCTCGGTTGGTAGCCAGCCCTTTGTCTCTGCGGCTTTGAGCACTTTTCGGCATATTTCAGGCGTCAGAAAAAGCGCTTTCCTGCACCGGGTGCAGGCCGCGTAACGAGTGAAATGGGCTTAAGCGCTTAGATGTAAACGAGAAACCGAGAAGTCACAAAAAGATCGATTGAATTTGCAAATGAGGTTGATAGCGGGCATAGTCTCGGCTTCTTTACAACTATCAGCCACGGTCGTGCCCATGCTAAAGCGCTTCGCACCCCTCGTGCCTCTCGCACTCGTCACCCTGTTGTACGGTTGCGCTGCTCATTCTCCAGTTCAAGAGCAGCCTCAACAGGTTAAAAATTCTTCCACTGCTCAGTCTTCCGTTATTTATCAGGAAGAGCTGGCTACCGAAAAAGAACTCGCAGACTTCAGCGGCAGCAAGCCGTATGAATTGCCGGTTCTGGCCGACAGCATTCTCGAGCGCGGCATGTCCCTGATCGGTACCCGTTACCGTTTCGGCGGTACCTCTGAAGCCGGTTTCGACTGCAGCGGTTTCATCGGTTACCTGTTCCGCGAAGAAGCTGGCATGAACCTGCCGCGCTCCACCCGCGAAATGATCAACGTAGACGCACCACTGGTCTCGCGTAGCGATCTGGAGCCGGGCGATCTGCTGTTCTTCGCCACCAATGGTCGTCGCGGTCGTGTCAGTCACGCCGGGATCTACCTGGGCGACAACCAGTTCATTCACTCCAGCAGTCGTCGTAGCGGCGGTGTTCGCATCGACAACCTCGGTGACAGCTACTGGAGCAAGACCTTCATCGAAGCCAAGCGTGCACTCGCCATGGCCCCGACCGTGGTCACCGCTCGCAAGTAATTCCCCCCGTTGTCGCCGCGTTCGCGGCGACAAAACGGTTCCCGGCAAGGGAGTAGACCTATACTTTACAAGGTGAAGTTAAAGTCTTACTTGAAGTTTGCCGCGTAGCCGCTAGAATCCTGAATCTATATTGATGGCAAACCGCCTGCGTGCGTACGCAGGCGGTTTTGTTTTCTGCCCATTCGGCAGAATTAGCCGCAGCCAGATCAGGATGTTCTGCTTATGACCACGTCGGCCCGCCTCGTTTTGATCGCCTTCGCAGCGCTGCTCAGCGCTTGCGCCAGTCGCACACCGCCGCCTGCGCCGGTGGTTCGCGCCCCGATCGTGTTCGCCCCCTCAGAATCTTTTTCGCCTGCTGCTGAAGACGTGCTGTTCCGCGCGCTCGGCCTGGTCGGCACGCCGTATCGCTGGGGCGGCAATACGCCGGATTCGGGATTTGATTGCAGTGGCCTGATTGGTTTTGTTTATCGCGATGCGGCGGGTATCAACCTGCCACGCACCACGCGCGACCTGATCGTGATGCAGGCACCGAATGTCGGTAAGGAAGGCTTGCAGACCGGCGACCTGATCTTCTTCGCCACCAATGGTGGTTCGCAGGTTAGTCATGCGGGGATTTACGTTGGCGAAGGACGCTTCGTGCATGCGCCGGCCACGGGTGGGACGGTGAAGCTGGACAGCCTGTCGAAGGCGTATTGGCAGAAGGCTTATCTGAGTGCGAAGCGTGTGTTGCAGCCGGAGCATCTGGCGCGTAACCCATAATAAGGCCAACACAAAACCCAATGTGGGAGCGGGCTTGCTCGCGAAGGCGGTGTGTCATTCAAATCATCATTGACTGATACACCGCTTTCGCG
>NZ_CACSJY010000047.1:0-44708 GCF_902706155.1 Pseudomonas sp. 18058 | reverse complement strand
GCCTTCGGCAGCTCCTACAGGGATTTGTGTATGGCGCATAGCCAATGTGGGTCGACTCACCAAAGCATTCAGGCCTTGGTGGCAACCAAAGTAAAGCACATCGGCATCTGCGCCTCTTGATTCAAATACTGGTCATACACCTCTTCCCGATTCGAATGCGGATACTCCTTGAAATGCGCAATATTCAGCCCCGCCGCACTCGCGCCACTGAAAATATCCCCCAGCGTATGCACAAACCAATACGACTTCGCCGCCTGCTGCTCGACCTTGCCGACGTAAACAATCGGCTCCTCCTGCACAAACGGCTCGGTGCGGAAGTAAGAGGTGGCCAGCCGATATGGATCCTCGCCGTCCGGGTCGACCATTTCCAGAAACGGATGGGTTTCATAGATCACCAGTTTCCCACCCGGTTTCAGCGTCGAGACGACATGACGGAAAAACTCGCCAATGTCCGGCATCCAGCCGAAGACACCAATGGTGATCAGCGCCACGTCAAAACGGTTGTGCAAGGACGCCGGCAAATGATGGATATCGGTCTCGATGAACTCGGCGTTGTGCGGTGAACGGCGGTTCAGCTCACGCGCCTGTTCGAGAAACGCCGCCGACTGATCGACCCCGACCACACTCCGCGCACCGTGGGCAAACAACGACAGACTCTCGCGGCCATTGTTGCAGCACAGCTGAATCACATCCTTACCATCGACCTCCAGCAACCCGCTCAACGTCTCATCAAGACAAGAGAAATCCGCCTGCGCAACTTCGCTGAGCAAGGCCTGCCAGTCAGGCGAATCCTCATGATGGCGAGCGGAATCGTTCCACGCCTGTCGATTGCTCTCGATGGCGGTTTTGTTATTAGGCACTTCCATGGCGCACTCCGGACAATGCTCGTGATTGAGCGAAACCGAGTCTAGATCACCCCGCCAATCCCGATTGTTGCAAACTTGTAAGCCACTCCGTGTAGGAGCTGCCGCAGGCTGCGATCTTTTGATCTTGTTTTAAGATCAAAAGATCGCAGCCTGCGGCAGCTCCTACATATCTGAGTGTTTATGCCTACAAGTGTCGGCGAATTATCAAAACAGATAGCGGACACGGCTGACTATTCAACTCGGCTCACATGGATATCCTCACAGAGCGCAGACATCCGCCGCGCACAAAAAATGGCTAAGGAGGTTTAACCATGAGCCAGACTTTGACGAATTTCGACATGGCAGCACTGCTGGACAGTGACGAAGCCATCAGCGAATACCTGTCTCAGGTACTCGCAGACGGGGATAACGAAGAGTTTCTTCGCGCAAGCGACTATGTGCTCAACGCGCGTCGGACGGATCTATGTGCAGAGCCTAGACATGCGATCCACCCGGTTTCCTGAATGTAGGAGCTGCCGCAGGCTCGGGCCGCGTTCGGACGATCTTTTGATCCTGCTTTTAACGATCAAAAGATCGCAGCCTGCGGCAGCTCCTACAGGGATCCGATGTGGATCGGGCGTTAGTGGCGTGGGCAGCTATAGTTAATAGCCTTGGGGAATACCGCACTCGCAGGTGCCGCCATGCTGATGCTCGAACGGCTGTTGTTGATGGGTTTTCTGCTTGCTGCCACTCAGGCGCAGGCGCTGGACAGCAATTTTGTGTACTACGGGCCGAACCAGCCCTTTGCCCACCCTGCCCCGTATTCATTGAATGCGACGCCGCCGCGATCTTATGAAGAGGCGGCGCCGCAGGATTTTGTGGTGATCCCGGGTGACCATGAGTTCTACGATTCACAACTGCCGACGGTGGCGGATGCGACGGTACGGGTGTTTATTCGCACGTACGATGCCGAACGCGGGATTTATGTGAATGATGAAGTGCTGGATCCCGGTTGTTTGCTGGAGTGTTTGAGTCGGCAGCAGCACTGAATACCGAACGCCCACTGTAGAAGCTGCCGAAGGCTGCGATCTTTTGATCTTGATCTTAAAACAAGATCAAAAGATCGCAGCCTTCGGCAGCTCCTACATTGTGTACGGCCGCTACCACTGCCGTTTATCCGGGCGGGCCAGGCCGAGTTTTTCGATGCGGTAGCGCAGCATGTCGCGGCTCAGGCCGAGCAAGCGCGCGGATTTGGTGACGTTCCAGTCGGTCTTGTCGAGCATCTTGCGCACCATGTCGCGCTCCACCTCCGGCAGGTTCATAGATTCGGTATTGCTCGCCGGCCGTGGTTCGTAATGCACCGGCGCTTCATGAATATGCAGCGGCGGCTCGTCAACCAGGCTCATGCACACATTGAGCTGATGCGCGGCAATCGTATCGCTCGGCGCCAGCAGCACAGTTTGCTCAAGCATATTGCGCAACTCGCGCACGTTACCCGGCCAGGTGTAACTGAGCAGCAACTCCTCAGCCTGTTGGCTGAAATGCAGATTCGGTTTGCCGTAACGCTTGCCATGGCTGGCGAGGAAATGCCGCGCGAGCAGCAAAATATCGTCACCGCGCGCATACAAACGCGGCACTTTGATCGAAATAATCCGCAGCCGGAAAAACAGATCACGCCTGAATTTTCCCTGCTGCACCATTTGCTCAAGGTTGCAGTTGGTCGCGCTGATCACCCGCAGATTGACCTTGCGCTCCTTCACCGAACCCACCCGGCGAATCGTCCGATCCTCCAGCAACTTCAAGATCTTCGCCTGCAACAGCAAATCCATCTCGCCAATCTCATCGAGAAACAGCGTGCCGCCATCCGCCGCTTCCACCAACCCGACCCGGCGATCCTTGGCGTCGGTGAACGCGCCCTTCTCATGCCCGAACAGTTCCGACTCCACCAGATTCGACGGAATCGACGCGCAGTTGAATTCAATGAACGGGCCTTTGCTACGCGGGCCGTCGAAGTGCAGCGCACGGGCCACCAGTTCTTTACCGGTGCCGGTCTCGCCTTCGACCAACACCGGTGGCAGATCGGTGTTGGCCATGCGCCGTTCGGCGTCGAGCAACTGGCCGATGGTGTTTTTCAGATACTGCATCGGCGCCGAGTCGCCAATCAGCGCCTGTATCCCGGATTTCTGCGCCTCGCGCTCCTGATAGAACGACAGCGTGCGCTCCATCCGTTCAGTGGCCAGGGCCTTGTCGAGCAGCAGTTTGAGTTCCGCCAACGCGACCGGTTTGGTCACGTAATGAAAGGCGCCCTCCTTCATCGCCACCACCGCGTCTTCGACGTTGCCGTAACCGGTCATCATGATCACTTTGAGATCCGGCGCGCTGACGCGCAGCTTCTGGATCAGGTCGTGACCACTCATGCCCGGCAGCGAGTTATCCGTCAGGACGATGTCGGGCATAAAGCTTTCCAGTCGCTCCAGCGCGTCTTCGGCCGAATGGCAGACTGTCACCTCGAAGTCTTTGCGCTCCAGGTAGGTCTGAATATTCTCGGCCAACAGTTCGTCATCCTCGACCAGCAGAATGCTGTGTTCCATATTCCCCTCCCGATGCCACTTTGAAGTTGAGACTGACGCGGGTTCCTTCCTGCTCGCGGCTGGTCAGGACGACCGAACCTTGAAAACGCTCCATGATTCTTTTGACCAACGCCAGGCCAACCCCGAGGCCGCTCTGTTTGGTGGTGAAAAACGGTTTGAACACCAGCTGTTGCTGCGACGCGCTCATGCCCTTGCCGGTGTCGCTCAGGGTCATGCGCACGCTGTCCGGCTGCGGTGATTCGAATTCAATGCTGAGCACGCCGCCCTTGGGCATGGCTTCGAGGGCGTTGGCAAACAGGCTATTGAGGATTTGCGTAAGCAGCACCTTCTGACTGACCACCGGCAGGCAATTTTGTGGACTGAATCGCACTTCGACGCCGTTACGCCTGATCAACGCGTCGAAGGCACCCAACGTGTCCTCCACCGCCAGCACCAGATCCACCGCCTCGCCGTCGTCATTCATCGGCCGTAACGACACCAGCAGTTCGCGCACCCAGCGCGACATGCGGTCGACCTGACTGATGATGTCGCCGATATTGCGCTGCGCGCCGGGGCTGGCGACTTCCTGAGCCAGTTCGGCGCTGGAACGAATCGTCGCCAGCGGATTACGCAAACTGTGCGCCACCGCCGAAGACATCTCGCCCAGCGCGACAAAGGTTTCGTTGCTGATCAATTGCTGTTGCTGACTTTGCAGCAATTTCGCCGCGCGGCGGACGATCCAGAACAACGCCAGAAAAATCGCCGCTCCTCCAAAACAGGTCGCCGCCCAGATCGAGGCGAAACCACGGTCGATGCGATCGACCAGATCCGACGGTTCCTTGTAGATCTCGACCATGGCGATGACTTTGCTTTTATCGGCATTGAACATCGGGATGTAGTTCTCGATGAACAGGTATTTCGGCTCGCGCAGCAGACGCTGTTCCGGACGCTCGTCGTCAATCTTGTGGTAGCTGGAGGACACCGGCACTCTCATCTCGAACGACTCGTCGAGTTCGTCGTCATCGTCGATATGAACGCCGATCAGCTCGGCGTTGGTCGACCAGATCACCGTGCGATCCAGCGCATAAACGGTCGCCAGTAAAATGTCCGGCAAGTGTTCGACGTGATCGAGAAACTCGGTGCGCGCCGACGCCTGTAACGCCGGATCAACATCGGGATAGTGGTTATCCTGGCGCGGGTCGAGCATCTCGCCCATCGTCCGGTTCGGATTGATTTTGGCGTGGCGCATTTCCGCCTCGCCGATGGCCTGAACAAATTGCGCGGTCAGCAGCGCGTCACGCTCGACGCTTTCGGTGACCACGAAGCGCGTGGAGATATAACCGAGCCCCAGCGCCACGGCAGCAATGATGAAAAAACTCGCGAGCGTGAACCAGCGCAGCAGATCGAACTGCTCACGCCAGCCCTTGCCTGCGACCGATGCGTTCGGTGCAGAGGTTTTTTGTGCTTCCAGTCGCTGCATGGGAGTGCCCTGGAGTGTTTGTATCGAAGCGGTTACAGCCCTTAGTGTAGGTGGCTATGACCGCGACACACGGTTCAATGATGCTATTTTGCCGCTAGCGCATTTGACTCACCGTCGCGGCGCTATCGCCCGGTTTTACTGGCGTCAAGCCGCCGTCGGCCAAGCCTTTGGCGGACGTTTGCTGACGTTCGGTTTCGTCACTGAGGAAGTCGATGATCGACTGCGCCGAGGCTTCGTCGAGGCGCAGGTTGGGCATCGGAATTCGCTCGAATTGTTCATACAGTTGCAGCGCGATCGGATCTTTTTCCGCAAGCAGGCGATCCGGTTCACGAATCCAGCGATTCAGCCATTTGGGGTCGCGGTTGCGGGTCACGCCAATCAGGTCGGGGCCGATGTTGCGCATGCCAATGCCTTGGCCATCCTGCGGGCCGAGGCTGTGGCACGAGGCGCAGCGGGTGCGAAACAGTTCTTCACCGTTGCTCGGCGGGCGAATGTCCGGGGCGTTGGCGTAACTTTCTTCGATGCTCGGCTGCTTCCAGTTCTGCAAGGTGTTGGCCAGTTGATCGGCAAGAATCCACGGATTTTCGAATGGCGAAGCTTTCATCCAGCGCCCGGTGGTTTGATTGCCGACGATCAGGCTGAGGTTGTGATCCTTGCTGCGGCCGTTGTCGACACCTTCGATGAACAGCCCGAGTTTCTTGCGCAGGTCGGTGACGTCTTCGAATTCGCCGGTGAGAAACTTCCAGCCCGGCCCGACCTTGAAGCGTTGCGAATAGGCCTTGAGCAAGTCGGGCGTATCGCTCAGCGGATCGATGCTGATCGAGTAGAAGAAAATGTCCTGCCCGACCCGATCGCCGAGCAGTTTCTGCACCTGGCGCAGGCGCGCGGTTTCCAGTGGGCAGGAGTCGCTGCACGAGGTGAAGATGAAGTTGATCACCACCACTTTGTCTTTGATCAGGTCATCGAAAAAATGCACCTGCTGACCGTCCTGATCGGTCAGCAAGGTATTGGGGAAATAGTCGCCACCCCACGGGGTGGCGGATTCGCTGGCCGCGGGCGGTTGGCCGACGCTGGCCTGATGTGCCAGCAGCACGCGGCTGCCGAGCACACAGACCACCAGCATCAGCACCAGATGCATGCCCAGCGCGCGGGAACGCGGAGTTTGTATTGGCATGACGGCGCGCTCGCGGTTCATTTTTTCACGGTCACTTGCGGGCCGTAGCCATCGCCGTTGCGGAAGGTTGGCAGCGCGGCGGAGTTGACGTAGCGCACGCCGTCCCAGCTTGGCAGAGGCGTCGGCATCAACTGCAGTTGCCCGGGTTTTTCAAGGTCCCAACGCAGTAGCATCGAGTTGTCCTCATGCTGAGTGTTGTGACAATGCTCCATGTACGTCCCGGCAAACTCGCGGAAGTTGATCGCCATCTCGACGCTGTCCAGCCCATCGTTTTCCGAGCCGATGCGATAGACGTCTTTGCGCGCCCATTTTTCCCACTCAGGCGGTGCCTTGCCGCCGCGACTGAGGATGATCCCCTCCTCGAAGTGCACGTGCACCGGATGGCTCCAGCCCTTGCCGCCGGCCTTGATGTTCCACACCTCCAGGGTGCCGAATCCGGTGACCCCGGCGTCGGTCGGGCCGCTGGACAATTTGGTCGAGGCGTTGAGGCGCCTTGGATCCATGTGGAAGCCGAACCCGCCATCGGTCTTGACCGTCCACGGCGCTTCATCCGTGCCGTCGGAACGGCCGAAGGTGAAGGTGCGGTGACGGGCGTTGGCCAGCAGTGCTTTGTCGGCAGCGTTGTCGCGGTGAATCTTCAGCGGAATCATCACCAGCCCTTCAGCCTTGCCCGGTTTGGCCGGCTCGTAGGCTGCCGGATCCATCGCCAGATCCTGGCCGGTGTAGGCCTTGACGTTGAGCTGCAAGACTTTGCCCACCGCCGGATCGCCCTTGTCCCACTGCGGGCCTTTGCTGCTCTGCTTGATTACCGCGAGGTATTTCTCGGAGAGCACGTCGGCCAGCGAAATCACGTCTTTCGGCCCCTTGCCGTCGTCGTGGGCCTGCAAGTTGAGGAAGAACAGTTTGTCGCCGGGCTTGATGCCGTTTTTGGCGAAGTTGACGATGATGTCGAAGCGCTCAGCGATACCTTGGGTCGGCAAGATCGCGTTGTGGTTCTGTTTGTCGCCATCGGCGTCGAGATCCATCGAGCCGTCGAATGGCACGCTGTGCTCCATGATGTTGCCGTCGTTGGCAATCATGTGAAACGGCACGCGGCTGTACGACACGCCAGAGTTTTTCGGCCCTTGAAACTCGCCGCTGCTGCCTTTGATCTCACGCACCAGCGCCAGTTTGAAGTAACGCGACACCGAGCCGTTGAGGATGCGGAAACGGTAGCTGCGCGCACGCACGTCGAGGGTCGGTTTCCACTGCCAGTTGACCAGCATCTGATCGCCGAGAAAGCCGTCGGTGTTGAACGGGTTGAACCACAACTGGCCTTCCTGATCCCACGCCTTGTCGGCGAACACCAGGTTGACGTCGTAGTCGCGGTTGCCCCACGGCAAGGCGCTGCCGCTGGGCAGGCGCAGGTTGACGCCGTCGTTGACCGACTCGTTGCCGCGATCCAGCGCACTGTAGTAATTCATCATCGCCGCGTTGCCCTTGTAGACATTCTGCGCGGTGAAATCGAGCATGTGATCGTGGAACCAGTGGGTGCTCATGGTCTCGCGCCAGTCGCCGCGAATCTTGATGGTGCCGTGGTCGCAGGTCTTTTTCGCCGGGGCCAGGTCGTTGACCCACAGGGTTTCCCCCGGTGCGCAGGGGAACGCTGCGCGCGGGTCTTCAGCCTTGGTGTTGATGCTGTCGTAACCGGCGAGCTGGATCGGCCAGCGATAGTCGTAGAACTGCCCCGGGAAGAAAAATGCGTTGGCGTAACCGTCGCTTTCCGCCGGCGCGTGACCGTTGTGCTCGTGGGTACTGATGGTGTGCAAGCCGAAACCACGGTTGGCCGCCGGATCAATCGGCAAGCCGTTGTAGTGACGCATCATCACCGGCTGGCCGTAACGCACCATCAACAGCTTCGGTGGCAGCGTGCCGTCGAACGTCCACACCGCGTTGTGGTTCTGCACCGGCATGTTCGGGTGAAAGCGCGGGTCGACGCCTTTGGCCGTGCCGTCCGTCAGCGGTACACCGGCGACGTTGTGGTACAGGCCGCCGGGGCCGAATTCGCCCACGGCGTAGTGGTGCATCTGCACGCTGTCACGCAGGCCGCCATTGATGCGCGCACCGGTTTGCGCGGTTTTGTAGGCCACTTGCGGGTAGAACTCGTTCCAGCGCTGGTGCGCCCAGCCTTTTCCTGGCGGCCGCCCTTCAGCGGACGAACCGATATGGCGGTTGAGGAACACCTCGATCTGCGCCTGCCACGGGTTGCGGTCGACAATGTTGGAGAACTGGCTGGGGAATGGCGTCAGGCCCGGTTGCCGCAAGAACGCGTCGAGCGCAGTGCCGGGTGGCGCACTGCGGGCGACGTTGTTCGGATCCTGCGCAGGCGCCGGGCCGATCGCGGCGGGCGGAAATGGCAGCGGCGCGGCGGGAGTGGTCGGGTCGAGTTTTTCCGGGCCGAACTCTTCAAACAACACCAATTGCTGAGTGAACGGCTGCGCGCCATAGAGCGGGCTCGGCTTGCCGTTGGTGGGGTAATTGAAACTGGTCTGCGCGGTCGGCGGCAGGCTGTTTTCCGCACGCGGAGTGTCACGCGAGCCTTTGACGCCGTCGGGCAAGTCGAAAGAATCTTCGTTGGCCTCGGGCATGGTCAGGATGGCGTTGAGCGCCGTCGCCTCATCCGCTGGCTCGTCGTAGTAGGCCGACGGATCGGACGCTTCGGGCTCGCGCTCGTCATCGATCGGGCTCGCTCGAACGCCGGCCATGGTGCCGAGGGTCAACAGCAGGAAGACGCTCAGCGGCGTCAGCAGGAAGGTGTTGCTTGGGTTTCGCGTTGTTCTGTCCATCACCAGCCGCCTCATCAAGGAAGGGGTGATGGTGTTTTGCAACTAGTGCGCCAAGAATTTATTTCCAGTTGTTACAGGGGCTTGCGGGGGCTGCGGGTGTCCCCACTCCCCGGTGACCGGGGCTTGACACCCAGTGATGGGGGAAGTTCATAAAAGTTTTGGGGCATACATAGTCCCTGTAGGAGCTGCCGAAGGCTGCGATCTTTTGATCTTGTTTTTTAAGATCAAGATCAAAAGATCGCAGCCTTCGGCAGCTCCTACAGGGGTTAGCGAATTACTCGACGAGTTGGAAGGCCAGGCGCACGGTGGTGCCCTCGCCCTCGCGGCTGTGCAGGGTTACGCCGCCGCCGAAGCGTTCCATGATGCGTTTGACCAGCACCAGGCCGACGCCGAGGCCGCCGGCCTTGGTGGTGAAAAACGGCCGGAAGGCCATGGTGCGCTGTTCTTCGTTCATGCCTTTGCCGGTATCGCTGAGCACCACGCAAACGCCGCGATCGTCGCTTGGTTCGAGGTTGATGGTCAGCGTGCCGCCCTTGTCCATCGCCTCCAGCGCATTGGCCAGCAGGCTGTTGAGGATCTGCGTCAGTTGCACCGGCTGGCTCAGCACCATTGGCGTGTGCTGCGGCTGAAACACTACTTTTACGCCTGCCCTGGCGATCTGCTGTTCGAAGGCGACGATACTCTCGTGCAGCGCCGCCACGAGGTTTACCGGTTCCGGGTCATCGTTGAGCGGACGCAACGACTGCAGCAATTCGCGCACCCATTTCGACATGCGATCGACCTGGCCGATGATGTCTTTGATGTTTTTCTCTGCCGGGCCGGCGTCGAACTCCAGCGCGAGCTCGGCGCTGGAACGGATGGTCGCCAGCGGATTGCGCAAACTGTGCGCCACGGCGGACGACATCTCACCCAATGCGACATACGTTTCATTGGCGATCAGTTGTTTTTGCTGCACGGCGAGCAAAATCGCCGCGCGCCGCACGATCCAGTAAAGGCCCAGATAAATCAGCCCGCCGCCGAGCGCAGTGGCCAGCCAGATCAGGATCATTCCACGCTCCATGCGCGCGATCAGGTCTTTGGGTTCCTTATAAATCTCGACCATCGCCGTGACGGTCTTGCCGTCGGCGTCGAACAGCGGGATGTAGTTTTCGATAAAGATGTAGTCCGGCGGAATGACGAACTTCTGTTCTTCACGCGCCTTGTCGACGTCGTGATAGCTGGCCGACACCGGAATCTTTTCATTGAAGGCGCGATCAAGGTCTTCGTCGGCATGGATGCTGGTGCCGACGAGAACCGGGTTGGTCGACCAGATCACCTGGCGATCCGGCGCATAGATGTTGGCGAGGATCACGTCGGGCAGGTGTTCGATGTGATCAAGAAACTCCCCCCGCGCATCGGCCCGGGCTTGTGGATCGACATCGGGAAAATCCTTGTCCTGGCGCGGGTCGAGCAACTCGCCCATGGTGCGCACGTTGGGGATCGAGACGTGGCGCACTTCGGCTGAAGCGATGGCCTGAATGAATTGCGCGGTGAGCAAGGCGTCGCGCTGCACGCTTTCCTCGATCACGAACCGCGTCGACACCGCGCCGAGCGCCACCGCCACGGTGGCGATCACCGCCATGCTGATCAGCGAAAACCAGCGCAGCAGGTTGAACGGCTGCTTGCGCGAGCCCAACCGTAACGTGCCCTCCTCAACCGGAAGCGATTTCGACTGCATGTTCATGGCGGCGACTTCCCGATACGTCTCTTAGGGTTATAGCCCACCGTCGGGTGTTTGCCCGGTTGCGGGGATATCGACCCGATGCACACCTGCCGAACCCTCCTACAGGGTTTTGTGTTTGGCGGGCCATGCATGTTCATCCCCATCGTCCCCGATTCTGGGGAATTGCGCCCTTTTCCCGCCTGTCGCGCTCGGCACTTCGTAACTGCGAAATCCCTCTACCCCGGCCCTCTCCCGCCCATTCACGGCACCTTGGCATGGAAGGTGTACAGGCCCTCTGCAACTGACCCATCCCCAAGGGGCAGGTACTTCGATAGAGGGATTAACTCATGCACCCTTTACTGTCCAAAACCGCGACCGTCCTGGTCGTGAGCGCCTTGGCCCAGGGCATCGCTCAGGCCGCTTTGTTTGCTGTAGATCCGGGCCCGTACACACCGGCCAATGGCGGTTTCGCCAATTGGTATCAGGACACCCACGGTCGCACCCTCGATCTGTGCCTGTCGAAAGCACTCAGCTCTCGAGTGCCAAGCGCACCCGGCGCGCCGTCGTACATGTGCTCGCTGCTACCGACCCCCGGCGTGTTTGACGACACCCAACCGATCGTCTTCCCGAGCAACTTTCCCGACGAAGCGTTCTGGTTCACCGGCGAAACCACCCTCGTCGACGCCGCACGCGGGATCGACCTGACCTACGTCAGTGCCATCGAAGCCGCGTTCGCCGCCGAAGAACCGGTGGAAGGTGATCAAGTCAGCTTCGCGCGAATCCGTATTCGCGTCGACGTGCCCACCGCTGGCACCTACGTCATCACCCACCCGTACGGCGTCGATGTGTTCAACATCGACACCCCCGGTCGCCGTGCGATCAACATGACCCGCGACATCGGCATCGGCACTCCGAAAACCTATGACGGCGCACTCAAGGGCGACATCGGCCCGTTCCTGCGTAGCGTCAACGGGCCGTATACCGAGACCAATCCGCTGACCGGTGCCGCCGAACAATTCGTCGGCGACCCGAACCTTTCCGAAGCGGTGACGGGCAGTCCGTTCAACACCAACTTCGTGCGTATCGAAGGCCCGAATGGTCTGGATCTGCGTTCCACGACGTTTGCCGTCTCCGGCAAATTGTCGACCGTCGTGCGGCCAACGCCGATGATCGCGCAGCGCAGCACCTACTCACGCAAGGCCGGCGACAGCGCACCGGTGGCGCAGCAAGACGTGTTCGTCCTCGCGCCGCCGGCACCGGGTACGGCGGCCGTCACCAGCAGCACGCCCGTGCTGAACATGACCGAAGCCAACAGCACCGGCAGCTGGTACGCGCAGTCCTCGGTCAACCCGACCTTGCCGACCACCTTGCAAGTGACCGCCGACAACCACCTGGCCATCGCCAGCAGCACGCCGACCACCCTGCCCATGGCCCTGACCGATCTGGTGGTGATCCAGAGCGCGCAATACAGCCTGAGCTCCGGCCAACTCACCGTGGTGGCTTCGACCAGCGACGAAACCTCGCCGCCACTACTCACCGCGACCTCCGGCAGCGGCGCCGCCATCGGTGCGCTCGGTGGCGACGGCGCGGTGAAAACCCTGGCCACCGGGATCTCGCCGATTCCACCGGCCAAGGTGCGCGTGACGTCGTCCAACGGCGGCAGCGACACCGAAGAAGTGGTCATCGTGCAATGAACGCTCACATGCCCAGATCCGCATCAGGAGGCATCATGAACAAGTGGCCACGCTTTGCGCTCAACGCGCTCGGGCTCGCTCTCTCGCTGACCGGCAGTGCCTATGCGCAACTCGCCGCCGTCGACCCCGGCCCCTACACCTTCGCCACCGGGAAATTCCCGATGTGGTATCAGGACGAAAACCAGCTGTCGATGGAGCTCTGCCAGTCGCGCGCCGCCAGCTCGCGAGTGGCGGCCAGCGTGCCACCGGCCTACATGTGCATCCTGCTCGCCGAGCCGGGTATCTACGATGATGCTCAGCCGATGATTTTCCCGGACAACTGGCCGCCGGAAGCGTTCTGGTTTCTGGCCGAAACCACCATCGCCAACAACGCCGCCGGTTACGGGATGGACGCCTACGTCGCCGGGATTGAAGCGGCGTTCGCCTCGGAAAATCCGGCCGATGGAGATCAGCAAAGCTTCGCGCGGATTCGCATCCGGGTGAACGTACCGCTTGCCGGCACCTACACCATCACTCACCCGTATGGTGTGGAAACGGTCAACGTCACCGCGCCTGGCCGGCGGGCGATCAACATCACTCGCGACATCGGCATCGGCGCACCGGGCAATTTCAGCGGTGCTGTCGGTGGTGCGATCGGCCCGTTCCTGCGCAGCGTCAACGGGCCGTACACCGAAGTGAACCCGGACACCGGCGCCACCGAAACTTTTGTCGGCGACCCGAACCTCAACGAAGCGGTGACCGGCAGCCCGTTCAACACCAACTTCGTGCGCATCACCGGGCCTGCCGGCACCATCCAGTCGAACGTGTTCAGCCTGTCCGGCAAAGTGCTCGACAACCGTCAGCAGACCCACGTCGACATCGATCGCGCAACCTATCGCCGCACCGCCGCTGGCGTGCGCGCCGAGGTGTTCGCCAAGGCTGACAGCAGCTCGACCCTGTGCTTCCGCGAAACCGTTGCGTTGCTGCCCGGCCCACCACAAACGCCGTGCCAGACCAATCTGCTGGGCGACAACAACGGTCTGTTCTTCGGCCATCGATTGGGCACCGGTGCTGTCCCTCCGGTAGTGGTCGTGACGGCCACCAACCCGACCGGAACCACTCGGCCAACGGCGGTATCGGCCAAGCTCACCGACGTGGTGAAAGTGCAGACCGCACGTTACAACTGGGCCAACCACAGCCTGCTGATCGAAGCCACTTCGAGCGATGAAGTGGCGATCCCGGACATGGTTGCCCAAGGCTACGGACGTTTGTCGAAGACCGGCACTCTGCAGCGCATTACCGTCGCCGACCTGACTCAGCCGCCGGCTACCGTGACGGTGAAATCCGCCGCCGGCGGCAGTGACACTGAGCCTGTTGTGGTGGTCGGCACTGCACCGAACACCGGTGAAAACCAGGCGCCAATCGCCAACGCCGATGCTGGCAGCACCAGTTTTGGTGTGCCGATCACCCTCAGCTTGCTGACCAACGACAGCGATCCCGATGGCGATAACCCTCTGGGCATCACCGCGTTGACTCAACCGGCGGCCGGTCAAGGCACCGTCGCACTCAACGGCAGCACCTCGGTGGTCTACACCCCGCCAGCGGTGGTCAACGCGCCACTGACCACGACCTTCACCTACAAGGCGCAGGACGCCAAAGGTCTGGCCTCGGCCAACCCGGCGACCGTAACCATCACCGTCGCGCCAAACCAGGCACCGACCGCCGTCGCCGACAGCGTCGCCACTCTGGGCGTAGCGATCCCGATCAACGTGCTGGCCAACGACACCGATCCGGAAGGCAACGTGCCGTTGGCCGTCAACAGCCTGACCCAACCCGCCGCCGGACGCGGCACGGTCAGCAGCAACGGCACGGTGATCACCTACACCCCGCCCGCCACCGTCACCACGGCGTTCACCACGACCTTCACCTACATCGCTCGGGACAACTTCGGTGCCCTGTCGACGCCGGCCACAGTCACGGTGCAAGTGTCGCCACGGCCAGCGGCGGAAACCTTCGCCGTGACCGCATCGACGGTGCAGGCACGCTCCGGCGGACGCTTCAACTGGGACTTCACCGGCACCTCGTCAGTGACCACCGGCAACACCATCACCGTGCAGGTCACGACCCCGACCGGGCTGGTCACTCTTGGTACCACCACGGTGCCGTTGACCGGACGCTGGCGGCTGACGCTGAACAACACGACAGTGGTGCCATCGGCCAACCCGACCGCGACGATCCGCTCGTCCCAAGGCACCGTGCGCACGGTCTCGGTAAACACGCTGTAAGCCTGATCCCCAGCCACTTTCGGGTGGCTGGGGCCCTTCAAATCGGTTAACGCCTGACAGGATGTAAGCCATGAACACGCCGACCGCCGCCCTGCTTTGCCTGCTTCTGCTGTGCAGCAGCGCGGGCGTGCGCGCCGACGACCTGATGGACAACGACGACCTGGCCCCGACCAGCAGCGACCTCGGCGAACTGCCCCCACCCGTGGGTCAGCAAGCCCTGATCGACCAACTCGGCCAAGCCAACGTCGCCCTGCTGCAACAGAACGGTCAGTCGCTGCTCGGGCAGATCGTGCAGTCGGGCAGCAATCAGGAGGCGTACATCCTGCAACAGGGCAGCGACTTGATGGCACTGATCAACCAGAACGGTTCCGGCAACGCCGCCTCCATCACGCAAAACGGCAGCCACAACCGCGCGCAGATTTCGCAAAACGGCAACAACAACGACGCCAGCATCGAGCAGGCCGGCGCGGGGCTGCAAAGCGCCGTGACCCAGTCGGGCAACGGCATGAGCGTTTCGGTCAAGCAATATCGCTAAGCACTGCAAATCATCGGAGAGTTCAATCATGTTCAAACTGACGCCCCTCACCGCCGCCCTGCTGGTCATGATCAGTGCCCAGGCCATGGCCGACGACAGCCTGTCCAACCAGAACCAGGCCGGTACCGCCAACATCGCGGACGTGAAACAGACCCAAGCCCCGTTCAGCACGGCCACCCAGACGCAACTGGGCCAAGGCAACGACGCCGCCGCCGTGCAAGACCACGCCACCAGCGTGATCACCCAGGAAGCGGTCGGCGACTACAACGCCGGCTACGCCGAACAACTTTACGAAGACAACGCCACCATCACCCAACAACAAGTCGGCGCCTTCAACACCGCCCACGCCAGCCAGTCGCTGGGCTTCGGCTCACCGAACAGCGCGCTGCAACAACAGCAAGGCACCGGCAACTTCTCGTTCGTCTATCAGGACTCGCAGAACGGCAGCGAAGGCAAAACCTTCCAGTACGGCGACAGCAACGAAGCCAACATCGAGCAACTCTATGAAGGCAGCGGCAACAGCGCGGTGATCACCCAATTCGGCACCGCCAACTACGGCACCGCCGAACAAGTCACCCACAACGGCGGCCAGATCGGCATCAACCAGGCCGGCGAAAACAACTACGCCTACGGCGACCAGCGCGACGGCACCGGCGGCAACATCACCATCAACCAGTTCGGGAACATGAACGGCAGCGAAATCTGGCAAGACGCGCAACTGGCCAGTCAGGCGACCGTCAACCAATACGGCGACAGCAACGAAACCGTGGTCGACCAAAGCTTCGGCGAAAACAACACCGCCGCCGTCACCCAGGTCGGCAACACCAACGCGATCTACGCCGACCAGTTCGAATCGGTCAACTCGACCCTCGCGCTCTATCAAGTCGGCAACGGCAACGTGCACTTCACCTACCAAAGCGGCGACGGCCACGCCCTCAGCGCCACCTCCGTGGGCAACGACAACAAGGTCTACGCCAGCAACTGGAAAGGCCCGCAACTCGGCGGCCAATTCGGCAGCAACCAACGCGCGACCGTCACTCAGGCGGGGAATGCCAACGTGGCCAGCTTCACTCAGGATGGTGTAGGCCATCTGATGACCACGCAGCAAACCGGGACGGGCAACAAGACCACGGTCAGCCAGGCGGAGTCGTATAACGAGCTGTATTTTGAACAGAACGGCAGCGACAACATTTTGATCTCCGATCAACGCGGCACTGGCAACCTGGTGCAGGGTTCGTCGAATGGCACGGGGAACAGTGCTGAGTTTGATCAGTCTGGGTCGGGGAACCAGGCGTATACCGCGCAACTGTATGGCAGTGACAACATGATCACGGTGAAACAGGCAGATACGATGAACGTGGCGTATGTGACCCAGGGCGGCACGGGGAACATTGCCAATGTCGATCAGAGTGGGGTTACGCAGACAGCGAATATTCAGCAGTTCGGGTCGGCTAACCAGGCGACGGTGTTGCAGCAGTAGGGGTTGGGTGTTGATGGGCCGCGATTCTCTGGTGAGGGGGGTCGCGGTTTTTTTGTGTCCGTAGGACAGATCAACGACACGTGTTCTTTAAAGCTTCAGATCAGCCACGTCCTACAGAAAAAGGAATGATTTCTGGAAAAGTTGAACGTTTTCCTACCATGTCTGGCGGTTGGCCGTCGGAAGCGCAGGGACTAGGATTTTTCGGGACAACCTGAACCCTACGGAGCTCGACCGACGTGCAACTCATCCAGACAACCACGACAACATTCCCCTTACCGAATAGACTTCCAGGCATTGATCCCGGAGGTGCCATGATCGACCCAAAGATGATTGACCCGCTGTGCCCAGTCGTCTCGGATCTTGATCCTGAAGAACAGGCTGCGAGCTATGACCGCTGGTTCAGGGCGGAAGTACAAGCGTCTCTCGATGATCCGCGCCCGAATCTTTCGCATGAACAAGTAATGGCCGAGATACATGCATTGATCAAGGCAAAAGACAATGGTTTCGAGGCCGATTGAGTGGAGGCCCGAAGCGCGGGCGAAGCTGGTAACAGTGCTCGAATACATAGTCGAAAGGAATGTTGGGGCAGCCAAGGAGATCTTGAAGGCAGTTGGAAAGGCCATAGCTTATCTTCCTGATCATCCCTATCTCTATCGATCAGGCCGGATCACCGGCACTCGGGAGATCGTCGTAAATTCCAGCTATCTGATCATTTATCGAGTGACAGATCGGATCGAAATCGTGAACGTTCTGCATGCGCGTCAGGAGTATCCGAGACGCGATTCTTTTTAAGTCATTCATCAACAAAAAACCGCGCTGCCTTCAGGAGCGCGGTTTTTTATTGGGAACAGATAATGTTGTGCAGCTACTTTTCAAAAGGAAACGGGGAATGGTTGGGTGATCTATTCTCGTCAAACCAAATATTAAGGAGCAAAGATGAGAGCGCCTCTACTCACCCTACTCTGTCCATTGCTCCTATTTTCACTGAGCAGCAACGCTAACGCCGGAACTGATACGGATGATTATATCTGCACGATAGAGCGGGTTTCGCAGGCCACAGGTGATGTCGGATCTACTTACGAACTACTCAACAAAGTCTTCGTAGGTCGACAATTCACTGTTGATCGAGCCTCAGGAATAACCATCGGCACCCTGAAAAACTCATTGAACTCAAAACCAAAGGTTATCGATCCCGGAAGCTCTGAAAACTCCTTCAAGGTTGTCTCTGCAATTACAGCCTCTCAAAAATTTCCTGGGACACTCGTCACTGCCCTGAATGTAATGGAGTTTGTGGATGGTGAAAAAAAGCCATTCAATTACATGATCAATGTCGAGGTTTACTTTGGAGCCTGTGTTTCTTTCTAATAACCTGCAGTCATTTTCTGTAAAAAGAGTTCCAGCGTGCGGCGAGGGCTCTTAAGCGTGCAGTTCTACGTGATCGAGGTCTCGAGTTTTGATCGTTTCCGTGCAGAGCGTGGGAACGATCAATGTGGGGCGTCGGGGCTTCTTCGCGCAAAGCCTCACGAGCCTCATGTTTGATCCGTAGCTCGGCCATCAACGCCTTCATATCTGCCATTACCTGCTCATTCGGAATGCTGGGGCGCGGGTCTTCGAGCGATTTCTGGACTTTGGCGCGGAACCAGCGGTCGTAGCTGGCGGCCTGCTCTTCGTTTTCGAACTCTGCAATGGTTGTGGAAAACAGGGGATCCATGGTGCCTCCGGACTGAGGGTAAAAACGCAATCTCTGTTATTGATCGTTCCCACGCTCTGCGTGGGAATGCCTCTCGGGACGCTCCGCGTTCCAAATTGCGAATTTGACGCAGAGCGTCAGGGGCTGCAT
This sequence comes from Pseudomonas sp. 18058, assembly GCF_902706155.1. NCBI lineage: Bacteria > Pseudomonadati > Pseudomonadota > Gammaproteobacteria > Pseudomonadales > Pseudomonadaceae > Pseudomonas > Pseudomonas sp. 18058. The sequence continues at coordinate 26,299 of NZ_CACSJY010000047.1, read as the reverse complement.
TCCTTTGCTGCGCGTGGGAACGATCTAATTAGCCATCCTTCAACTCGACGTGATCCAAGGCTTGGTTGACTACCAGTTCGCCCAGCATGACGACTTGTGCGATGCCCAATGCTGTCTTGCGGTGTGAGGTTTCCAGGGAGGCGGCGAAGTTGATGAGCATTTCGCTGGCCGAGCCTAGGGTTTCGCTGGCGTTGGCCAGCAGGGATTCGGTGTTGTACCTGGGGTTGGCGAGGTACATGGGTTCCGGCTCGTTGGTGCTGGACATGATGTGGGCGGCGGGGTTGAGGGAGAAATCGAGGGCGCGGTCGGCGGCTTCGTGGATTTTTTTGCTGTCGACTGAGGCGTAGGGTGATGTGGTGTTGGTGTCTGGTTCTGGGGGGTTGGGTGTTGGCTTTTTCATAGTGATTCTCTCTCATTGATAGTTGCAGCTGGCCCATTCGACTTCCAGGAAAAATGGGTGGCAGCTGTACGCAGGCTGGAAATCCGGGAGAGAGCAACCCGGCAGACACGAATGTCTCCCGCGCACAACCGCCATAACAGAGTGCACACAATGAAAGTGCGCAAGCATACGTTATGAAAGGCGTATCTGCTCTCTCGTGTCTTCGGGTTTCCATGCCCGGTCGCTGAATTGGCAGCGACACACACAGGCTAGAGACCGCACGTCCGACGGACAACCTGAAAACCTTGTGGGAAGGTTCCGCAGATTTGAAACAACTTTTAAACATTCAGGAATCGGAATGCGATCCAGGTGGGAGTGGGCTTGCTCACGAAAGCGGCAAGACAATCAACACATCATCGACTGACCTGACGCCTTCGCGAGCAAGCCCGCTCCCACAAGGGAACCGAGTACAGACGGAAGAGATGCGTTGCCTGTCAGGCCGCCTTCGCGAGCAAGCTCAGCGCCTACAAAAGCAAGATCAACAGATCGCAGCCTTCGGCAGCTCCTACACAGGATGAGCGCAAGCTCGGCTGCTGCTGTTGATCTTGATCTCGGAGCCCGTCGGCAGGCTGAGTGGAGGGATTGATCCGGGCGTGGGAGCGCAGCGACCGTTTGGCGCAGCCAAACACAGCGAGAGGAGGTGCAGCGAAGCAAACCGTAGGCGCTGCGCCCGGATCGATCACGGAGCGAAGGAACCCCGAGCTTTAGCGAGTGGGCCGAACGTCAGGGCAAAGCCTTTTGGGTTACCTTTTCGGCGTTTGGAAAAGGTGACCCGCCGTAAGGGCGGAACCCTAAGTGGCCGTTACTGCAGGAATGGATATGTACTCAGTCAAAAAAAACCGCCGCCTGACAAAAAGCCTTCGCGAGCAAGCTCGCTCCCACAATTGGAACCGGGTACATCTGCCAGAGATTGGTCGGCTATAAGGCCGCCATCGCTGGCAAGCCAGCTCCCACAAGGATTTGGGTACATCCGCAATAGCTACGGTGTCTGGGAGATAGCTATCGCGAGCAGGCTCACTCCTACAGGTTTAAACCGGTTTCGGCCAAAAGAGCTTGGTCGGCCCGAAGGCCGCCACGTTCACTCCGCCTCCGGATCCACCTTGTTCTGGCTCAAATACCGATTCAACACATCATCCTGCCCAGGCACAGAAGCGTCCCCCGCCACCTGCCACAACCGCCGCTCAATCCCCTGCGCCACCATATGCCCCACCGCCGCCTCAATCGCCGACAACACACACAACTGCGCCGGCTCATTCGTGGTGTAGCCAACCTCAGCCTCAAGCAACTTCTTAAACTCGATAAACTTGAAAATCCCCGCACTGCGCGCCACCGAATAAATCGTCTTGCTGGTCATCACATTCGACAACACCTGCCCACTGCGCACATCCACCGCACGCAAGTTCACAGTCACCTGATCCACCCGATATTCCCGGGAAATATCAATCCCCAAATACCGCGCCCCTTCCCCACCGCTACGCACATTCGTGTCATACGCGATGATCCCGCCCTCAAGCATCATGTTCGCCGCCTGCAACGGCGGCAGCTCACCCTGAATATTCACCGGCGTATTCGGCTTCTTCTGCGACGCGCGAATGATCTTGCGTTCGGTCAACAGGTTCTGCAGCCCTTCCCGTTCCAGCACCACAAACCAGCCACTGGCCTGCATCGCGTCCATCAACATCGACGCCGCACCCTGAGTCACACTGGTGGAAAACGAACTCGCCGGCGTTGGCTTGTACTGCCCGGTCTGATCACGGAACCCGTACACCACCGCCATCAACCGGCCCTTGGGCCGCGGCATCTTCAGCAAATCGTAATAAGTCGAGGCCCTGGGCGTCAGGGTCGGGGTTTCGGTGTCCTGCTCGGCCGACATCGGCTCACGCAGACTGCACCCTTGTAATGTCGCCAACAGCAGCCCTAACGCGATGATCTTTTTCATGTCCGTTCTCCCCGGAACCGTCAGCCCGTCATGGGTTGAGGCCGTTCACCTGAATTTCCGAAACCTCACCGGTCGCTCGATCGGTCACTTCAATGCTCAGTGCCCCGGAGTCGTCGATGACGTTGACGATAAAAGAGTCGGTGGACAGGCTCCCCGTGTTGCCGGTGGAGATGTTGTCCAGCAACTGCCCTAGCAGCCGCGATTGCAATTGACTGGTGAAGCGCTCCAGCGCTGAGGTGCCGGCCACGCTCGAACGGCTTTTCAGGTCCGGGTCGTCGTGATCGTTTTGCGCCTGCGCGTTGTTGAGCAACCAGGTGCCGTTCAACGGGTTGCCGCCGAACGACGGGTTGACCGGCGTGTAGACCAGTTCGGTGGCCTGGACGGCAGCGGCGCTGGCGAGCCCGATCAACAACCCCGAGATCCACAATCCGCTGCGCCGTGAGAACGTTGTGCTGTTCATAGTTCGTCCTTCTCAAGGTCGGTGGTGTCCTGCAACAGAGCCTCCAGCTTGCGCTGGACAACCTGGCGTCGAACCCAGTCGGCGGCCGCGTAGGCCTCGTCCTTCAGTTCCACGGTATTCGGCGGCAGGAATTGCCGATAAACCAGGCGTTGCTGATATTCCACGGTCACCAGGCTGCCCCAGCGCGCGTCGGGCCGCTCGCGCACCACCAGGTTGAAATCCATCGGGCTGGTGTCGCGCAGACGTTCACTGAACGAGTAGTAAAAGTCGTGGCCGATGTGCGAGATCGTGTCGTCGACGATGAAGCCCATCATTTCGTCTTCTTCACCGGCGCTGGCGCAGCACGCCACAGCGGTAAAGATCAGCGCGCACCACCACTGACGAGTCATGGCTGCAACGCCTGAGGCAAATTCGATTGCCCTTTCGCCGGGCCATTAGTGCCGTCAAGAAAGGCTTTTTCGGCGACGAACTGCCAGTCCGAATAACGCTGCATGCCATCGAAATCCGACCACTGCGTCGGGAAGTCCGCCTGCTTCAACGGCAGCTCGGTCGACGGGCTGTTGAGGCCGGTGATGCGTCCGTCAAAACCGCGCTGCAGCGCCCATTCACCCTGACCAATCGGATCGGGATAGAGCTGACGCAGGTGATGCTTGGCCTCAGGAAAACGCTGATCGTCGAGCAGGTCTTCAAGCTCTTTCGGGTACTGCGCCAGCCCCGGCGAACTGCGGTAGTAGCTGCGCAGCGCCTGTGCGTATTGGGTGCCGACCCAGAGCAACTGACGTTCACGGTCGCGGCGTGAAGCGGTCGACCACAACTCGCCGGCACTGGCCAGGCCCATGCCCATCACCACAATCAGGAACAGCACGCCCAGGTAAGTGAAACCACCCTGCTGCGCACGGTTACCACTCGGAATACTGGCTGCCATCACGCGCCCTCCCGGTAGCACCGCTTTTGATATCGGCCACGCCGCCAGCCACACCGTCCGGTGGCGCGATCAGCACCCACTGGTCTTTGCGTTCGGTGATCGGATCGAGTGGCGCGTTGCGCAGGTAACGTTGCTCGATCAGTTGCTCGATGGAATCTGGATAACGCCCGGTGTCGCCGTAGAAATGATCCAGCGCTTCGCGCATCGCCGACAGGCTCTGGCGCAAGGTGGTTTCCTTCGACGCTTCGAGGCTGTTGAAGTAGCGCGGCAGCGCGATGGTCATCAGCGTGGCGATGATCGCCATCACCACCATCAGCTCCAGCAAGGTAAAACCTTTTTCCCGGCGCATGAGCTTCACCACTCGCGGTAGGCGATGCCATTGAGGCCCTTGCCCCGGGCGTGGGAGTAGACGTCGAAAACGTCCTCGCCATCGCGCGGGTTTTGAGCCGAACTGTTGTAGGCGCGCACGCCCCAACCCCCTTCATCATCACGTTTGGCAGGCACCAGCGGATCGCGCGGGATGCGGCGTAAAAAGTAGAACTTGGCGCCCTTCGCGCTGCGCACATCGCGCACGCCTTCGACCAGCACTTTCAGGTTCGGCGGGTAGCCGCTGCTGTTCAGCGACTTCTCGATGTAACCGGCATCGAACGCACGTTTGTAGGCGTCGATACCATCGCGAATCTGGTACAGCGCATTGCGCAATTCCTGCTCCTTGCCACGCCGCACCAGGGTCTCGGTCAGTGGCGCGGCCATGCTCGCCAACAGGCCGATCAGGGCCAGCGTCACCACGACTTCGATCAGGGTGAAACCGCGTTGGGAGGCGTTCATGATCAAGGCTTCTCGACGGTGACGCGGGTGGTGGCCACGGCCGATTCACCGACGGCACGCGGCTGCGCGGCCGGCGACGGCATCACGTAGCTCTGCGAACGATCCGGCGCCTGGATGTGCATGCTGGTTTCGGTGCCGGTGGAGAACTCCATGTCCGACGGGCTCTGATACGGCAGGTTGCGCACAATCCGTGGGGTGATCGACAGCACCAGTTCGGATTTGCCGATGGTGTCCTTGTTGCTGCCGAACAAGCGGCCCAGACCGGGAATGTCGCCGAGGCCCGGAATCTTGTTGCCGGTCGCGCCGTGATCGTTGCGCACCAGCCCGGCGAGGATCTGCGTTTCGCCGTCGTGCAGACGTAGCGAGGTCTGCGCGTTGCGGGTATCGACCTGCACTGGGATCGTGCCTTGGCGGGTCGGTTCCAGCGGCGTGGCGTTACTCACTTCCAGGGCGATCTTGATCGCCACTTCGTTGTTCAAATGCACGGTGGGCGTCACTTCGAGCTTCAGACCGACATCCAGATAGGTCACGCTTTCAGTGATCACCGGCCCCTGCGTCGACGGCACCGAGGTGGCGCTGATGATCGGCACGCGCTGACCGATGTGAATGCGCGCCTGCTCGCGGTTACTGACACGAATCACCGGACTGGCGAGGGTATTGATGTCGTTGTCCTGCGCGTTGATCTTGGCTTGCGGCGACGGGCCGATGGAGATGCGGTCAGAGTTGATGCCCTTGAGTTGGCCCAACAGCGTGACCGGCGAACCATCTGAGTTGACCACGCCGAAGGTGCTCGGCCATTGCAGGCCAAGGTCGAGAATGCGCTGGGTGGCGACTTCCATCACCTCCACTTCGAGCACCACTTCCGGGTTGGACTGGTCTTGCGATTGCAGGAGTTTCTCGGCCATGCGCACGGCGTCTTCGGTGTCGCGCATGGTCAGGGTGTTGAGGCGTTCGTCGACGAACACGTCGCGGGTCTTGAGCATGGTTTTCACCATGTTCAGCGCGGTGTTGGCGTCGATGCTGGTCAGGTAGAAAGTGCGCATCACCAGTTCCTGGTAATCCTTCACTTTCTGCGGCGAGTCCGGGTAGATCAGCAAGGTGTTTTCGTTCACCACTTTCTGGTGCAACTGGTTCTGTTGCAGCAGCAAAGTCACCGCGTCTTCGATGCGTACGTCACGCACGAAGATTGTGGCTTTCATGTCTGGGCGCAGGTCTTTGTCGAAGATGAAATTCAGCCCGGCAACCTGCGACAGCACTTCGAAAATGGTCTTGAGGTTGGCGTCGCGAAATTCCAGGGTCACCGGGCGATCGAGCTTGGTGCGCAGTTGCGGATAGGCGATCACATTGCGGCTCTGCACCAGACGAATGTTGCCTTGCAGCTCCAGCGCACCGTCGTTGTTCGGGTCGAGTTCGAGGATCTGTTTGACCTGACGATCGGCGCCATAAATATCGCCGCGACGCAGGTCGCCACGGGCCAGTTCGAGTTTCTCGTCCATGCTGCGCAGGTAATCCATCTGCTTCAGGGCATCCTGGGCGCGGCGGTTATTCGGCTCGATGGTCAGCACTCGTGCGTAAGCGATGCGCGCCGAGGCGAAGTCGCGACGCGAGCGATCGGTGTCGCCGGAGGTCAGCAGTGCGGTGATCGCTTTGGCTCGGCCGCTGTTGAGCAATAAGTGCAATTCGGTGTCGCGAGGATTTTCACGCAGACCTTCCTCGATGCGGGCCAGCCCCGCCTCGTACTGACCCTGTTCAATCAGGTCGGCGGCTTCCTTGTTGGCCACCTGCGCAGAACTGCACGCGGCCAGCCCGGCGCACAGGCCCAGGCTCATCAGCAAACGGGAACGGTTCATTGCGTACTCCCCACAGACAGGGTCTGCGACAAATGCAAAGGCAGGTAGACCAGACGCAATTCCACATCGGAAATGCCGGTGATCTTCCAGGTGTCGTCGATCACATCCCCGTTGCGCACGACGTAGATTTTTTCGCCGTTCTGCAAAAACACTTGCAGGTCGCTGCGGTCGTGCAGCCTGCCGACGAACTGAAACGGCACCGGTGGCAGGCTCGGGGCTTGCACCACTGTTGCGGGATTGACGGCAATTTCGGTGACCGTGGCCAAGGTCGGCGCGGCCTTCCAGCTCTTGGCGGCGAACAGATCACCGGCCGGGCTCAAGTCCTTGATCGGCGCATCTTTGGCCTTGGCGATGCTGGTCGGCAGCGCACCACGGGTTTTCCCCGGTGTGGCGACGGCCAGTTGTTTGGAATCGGCGTCTTCGCTCGGCGAGAAATACGCCGGTAACCACGCCAGCGCAGCGGCCACACCGAAGAACGCTACCCACCCTGTCACGCGCTTGGTATTCATCACGACCTCGACAGGAAAAGGGTCATACGGATCCGGCCATTGAGGTCGGTGTCGCCAATCTTTTTGCGTTGCAACTCGAGGTCTTCCACCACCACCGCCGGCAACTGGCCGAGCAAGGCGTGTACGAAGCGGCGCAGCTGCGGGTAGCTGCCGCGCACGGGAAGAAGGATCTGATAGCGCGCCAGATGGGTTTTCGGGTCGACGCCGAGCGCATATTCGCCACGCGCCAAAGTGATGTGCTCTTGGGCTGCGAGGGCGTAGATGCGGTCGATGGCGACGGTGGCCTGCGGCTGCGCCGGCAGTTTATTGCGGAAGTCGTCGAGCTGACGTTGCGGCACCACCGGCGGCGCAATGCTGCCGTCTTCAACCTTGGCCAGGTATTCGGTGGCTTCCTGAGTCTGTTGGCTCAAGTGCTGCAAGGATTGCCAGCCCGGCAGCAAACCAACGAGTGCCCACGCCACGGCGACCAGCAACAGCGCCATCCCGGCCAAGCCCGGAATGCCGAGGCCTTGCAGGTATTCGTGGACGATCAGTCTAGGGATTCGCATCGCCCATCTCCCAAGTCGCCGACAGGTTGAATTGCACCGGTTGTTCCGGCGATTTGACGACGATTTCGTGGCTGAGCAGCGAGACGTCGGACAGCTCGTCGCTGGCTTCCAGACGTTTATGGAAGTCGAGCATCGCTTGCAGATCCCGCGCCTCGGCGCTGATCCGCACCTGGCCTTTGCGCGCATCCGGGGTCAGGCTGAGCAGCGCGACGTCATCGCGCGGCATCGCTTCGAGCATGGCGAACAGGCGTTCCCACGGGCGGCGCAGTTGCTGCGAGACCTTGCGCATCTCGGCGAGGTTCTGCGCTTGCTCGCGGGTTTCCGCCGGGCTCAGGGTGGACTTGGCGCCGTTGTCGCCGGTGAGCTGACGCTGAGTGGTTTGCAGGTGGCCCTGTTGCTGTTCGGTGTGCGCGTCGAGGTGCTGTTGCACGCCGAAGCACAGCAGCGCCAGCAGCACTCCGCCGCCGAGCAAACTCCAACCCAACGGGCCGGAACGCGGGCGTGGCTGAAAATCGAGGTTAAGGGCGCGCATGTCAGGCCACCGCCCGGGACATGACGTACAAGCCGTCACGCACAGTCATCGAGTCGTCTTCAAGGGTGCGCAACTGCACACCCGCCACGTCCGGATGGGCATCGAGGCGCGCCGGTGCATGCAGATAAACGTTGAACGCGCGTTCGCTGGTCGAGGCCTGCAGTTGCCGTTCGCGACCGATCAAGGCACTCAGCGCGGCATCGCTGTCGCTGCCGCCGACCGAACGCACGCCGGCCCAGCGCCCTTCCCTTGCCAGCAACAACACGCTGCGTTGCGGCTCGGCGACAACAAAGAGGAAGTCGCCGGCATCGAGGCTTTTGTCGAAACGGTTGAACGCCGCCATCAGGTACGGCTGCACCGAACGCAGACGCAAACCGCGACCGCTGACCAGCACCCGCAAGCGTTCCAGCAAGTCCTGCGGCAAGGCGCTGGCGATGCGGTCGTACCCGGCCGGTTCGGCGGACAGCACCAGACTCCAGGCTTGGGTTGGCGCGCCAAACAGGTCTTCGAAACACAGTTGGGCAAAGCCGCGCAGCTCCTCAGGGCTGCTGATCTGCGCGCTCCACGGCACCAGGCAAAAACGGCTGAAGTGGCCGGAGATGACCACGCTCAATTCGGCACCGGCACGGGCGTGTTCACCGAGCAGGCGGTCGAGGGTGTCCAGCGCCACCGCGTAGCTCTGGAAGCCTTCGTCGATGTACCCGACGCTGCCCAGCCACAGGGTGTCGCTGCCACGCCGCTGCCCCAAGCCAACACCGCTGGCGCCGAGCACGGCGACAAAACGCTCACGAGATAAATGTGACACGGTTGATCTCCTCCAGCGTGGTGCGACCTTGTTCCACCAGCTCCAGCGCCGATTCACGCAGCAGGCGCAAACCACGGGCGCAGGCCAGGGCTTTGATTTGTTTGATCGGTTGGCGCTCGACGATCATCTGGCGCAGTTCGTCATCGAGGTGCAACAACTCGGCAATCGCCGTGCGCCCGCGATAACCGCTGCCCCGGCAATGACCGCAGCCCTTGCCGTGGACGAAGTGGTAATGGTCGACTTTCTGCGGATCGAGGCCGGAGGCGCGCAGCTCTTCATCGCTCGGGTTGACCGGCGCGCTGCAACTGGCGCACACCAGCCGGATCAGGCGCTGGGCGAGAATCGCGTTGAGCGCCGAGACCAGGCTGTACGGGTCGATTTCCATTTGGGTGAAGCGGCCGATCACGTCGAAAACGTTGTTGGCGTGGATGGTGGTGAACACCAAGTGGCCGGTGAGCGCCGATTGCACGGCGATCTGCGCGGTGTCCGGGTCGCGGATCTCGCCGACCATGATTTTGTCCGGGTCGTGGCGCAGGATCGAGCGCAGCCCCCGGGCGAAAGTCAGGCCTTTTTTCTCGTTGACCGGGATTTGCAGCACCCCCGGCAATTGATATTCGACCGGGTCTTCGATGGTGATGATCTTGTCCACGCCATGGTTGATCTCGGTGATCATCGCGTACAGCGTGGTGGTTTTGCCGCTGCCGGTCGGGCCGGTGACCAGCACCATGCCGTAGGGTTCGGCGGCGAGCCGGCGCAACTGGCGCAGGGTTTCGTCTTCAAAGCCCAACGCCTGCAATTGCACGCCGCAAACCTTGTCGGCCAGATCCTGTTTGTCGAGCACACGCAGCACCGCGTCTTCGCCGAAAATGCTCGGCATGATCGACACACGAAAATCAATCTGGCGGCCACTGATGCCGATCTTGAAGCGACCGTCCTGCGGCACGCGTTTCTCGCCGATGTCCAGTTCGGCCATGACCTTGACCCGTGAGATCACCTGCTCGGAGAACTCGGCACCCTGGACTTTGCTGATGTTGTTGAGCACGCCGTCGATGCGGTACTTGATCACCAGACCGTTGCCGGTGGTGCCGAGGTGGATGTCGCTGGCGTGCATTTTCAGCGCGTCGTAGAGGGTCGAGTTGACCAGCTTCACCACGCTGCTGGCGTCTTCGCTGATGCTGGTCAGCGACAGGCTTTGCAGGGTATCGACTTCGTGGTGAGTGTCGCCTTGTGCGTTGAGCGATTCGACGGCGTGGAAGCTTTCTTCGTGGCGGGCCAGATAGGCTTTGAGGTCATCGGCGTGCACCAGATACAACGGCGCGCCGTGCAGGCAATCATCAATCCAGGCCAGCCGTGCCGGGTCGAAGGGATCGGCAAACACGCCGATGACTTCGTCGTTGTGGCGCAGCAGGATGAATTCACGTTTCAGGCATTGCGCGAGGGTGACCCGGTCAAACACCGGCGTCGCGGCAAACAGGCTGTCGGTGTCGAGCACCGGGTAATGCAGGGTGGCGCCGAGGGCTTGAATGAACGGCATCGCTGCCAGTTCGCACAACACGCCGAGCGCCTCGAGGATGCGTTCGCCGGAAGTGGCGGCCCGCGCCCGGGCCTGGGACAACTGCTCGCTGGAAAAATGTTCACTGGAAAAATGCGCAGGGGCACTTTCGGCCGGCAGTGGTTCGACGACAACGGACAGACGTTCCATGGCTTGCTCTCCAACCGGGGCTTAGAGCCCTGTCGGCGCGGCAAACCTTGGCGGCAAGTGCCGGAACGTCTGATCGCGCCATTACTCCCCGGTGAGCATTTGATCGTCGTCCGGTGCCATGGCGTGCAACTGTCGTCGCCGATCCGCCAACACCCAACTGCCATCGTACAACTGCAACGGGAAGCTCTCGGTCCTGCTCTGGCGTCGTTCGACAAAGCCCTCGGAAGGGCTCGCACCGGGTTTCGCTTCACGCTTGATGCCAAGAAGGTCGCAGACCGCTCGGGCCAGTTCCGCCAAAGGAAACGGTTTGAACAGGATGTGGCTGACCCCCAGTTGCCGCGCCCGCTCACAGACTTCGGCGGTCGGGTGACCCGTTATCAGCACAAAATGGCACGTCCTGTTCTGGCGGACTGCGTCGAGCACCTCAAAGCCTTCCATATCGGGCAAGCGGTAATCGAACACCAGCACGTCGGGGGCAAAGGTTTCGGCCAGGCCGATCGCCGTCGCTCCGTCATGTGCAATCCGGACGTCCAGCCCCTGCGCCGACAGATAATCCTGAAGGTTTTGTGCGAGCAGCTGTTCGTCTTCGACAACCAGTACTTTGTTAACCAAGGTCGACTCCTTGAAACAGCAGGTCCGATGACCCCGCCCTGAGAGTGCGCCTTACACGTGGTAACGCACACTTCATGCCAGGCTGAGTGCCGGTAATTTTATGTCTTCATGTCCTTGAAATTAATGACAATGCCCGCTCGTCCCGGTACCCCGTTCCCCAGAAACGGGGAAGCACCTGAATGGGCATCGAAGCCATTCCCCACTATTGGGGGGGAACCTTCAGTCGTCGTCAATTCGTTCGATCCTGTTCTGCACCCGTAATTGCGCGAGCACTTGGCGACGAGCCTGGGTCTGTTGCTGTCGGGCGAGCTGTGCCCTGACTGTGTCCAGCCCCTGTAAATCTGGGACATCGGCGGCCTCCAAGTGGTTCTGCAAATAAATCACATGCCAGCCGAACGGTGAACGCACCGGTTGGCTGGCGAGCGCTGCCCCGCTGATGATCGAGGCGCGCATTTGCATCAAGCGTAGACGCGCTGCGGCCACTGTGGCTGCATCGGCTTGCGCTGGCACGCGGATCAACAGTTGCCGGGGTTGCAAGGTGTTCGCGCGGATCAGCTCGGCGAATACCTGCTGTGCGGCCAATTCGCGGCGGGTGTACTCGGTAAAGGAAACCTCGTCGAAACCGGCATCCTGCAAGCGACGCTGGAATTTGTCCGGGCCACCGATGGCACTGCGCATCTGCTCGATCTGTTGACGCACCGCTTGCTCGTCAATCTGCACGCCACGTTTTTGCGATTCCTGCCAGAGCAATTCCTTGTCGATCAGCGTTTGCAGCGCAGCCTGTCGCAGCTGTTTATAGGCTTTGGGATTACGAATGCTCGCCACCGCGCGGCCCTGATCTTCGAGGTATTCGGCAAAAAATCGCTCGAAGCGATAGCCAGAAATTTCCTCGCCATTGACCCGCGCCACCGCCGGTTCGTTGTTGGCCCAGACCGCCGGGAGCCAGCAAGTCAGCAGCATTAACAGCCTTGTGAGCTTCATGATCGGGGCCTCCGTTCAGGGGCTGGCAACAATCGGTTTGTAGGGTGCGACCAGATAAAAATGCTGATCCGGCAGATCCACGGTGACCACGTGCGCGCCGCTCAAGCCCAGGCGTCGACCGGGGCCGAAACTCAGGCGCGGGGTCAGGCCGGTGTCGAAGTCGTGCAGGCCTTCCAGCGCCGTCACCAGTTTTTCGCGGCTGGCGTCGCGACCGGCCTGTTTCATGCCTTCGCTGAGCAGCAGCATCGAGGCGTAGGCGCCGACTTGCAGCACCGCATGCTGGGCGCCGAGGCCTTGGCCCTCGCGTAAAAGCGTCAGACCGATGCGTCCGGCCTGCGTCCAGTCGCTGGGCACGAACGGATAGGCGAGAAACACGCGACGGGTAAAGCCGCTGGGCACTTGCAGCAGATCACCGGCCACCTGGCTCGATGCCGCGAACAGGTACGGCACCTGCCCGGCGCCCTGCAGCCTCGTCGCCAGACGACTGAAACCACCGCCGCTGCCCAGATAAAACACCGAGCGCGAACCTAACGGCAGCGCCTCCGCCGCCGGGTCGTAGGCTTGCAGATGGACGTTCTGCCAGCCGTGATCCTGCAAATACTGACCGAGGTTTTGCGCGGCTTGCGTCTGCATCGGGTCAGCGGGATAAGCGATCAACGTCGGCCCTTGCAGCACGCGCAGGCTCGCCGTGGCGTAGTCGGCCAAGGCGATCAGTTGCTCGCGCAAACCGGGCAACGGCTCGAAAATCTGTGGACTGGCCTGCATCGAGCCGAGCAACGACAGCGCGCCGATCAGCGGCACGCCGGCCTGTTCCAGACGCGGGCCGAGTTCGCTGTCGAGGGCTGGCACCATCGGCGCGATCAGCGCAAACACCTGTTCCTGCTCGATCAGTTGCTGCAAGGCCTGTTCGGCACTGGCGCGATCCGGGCCGGGGTCGATCACCGTCAGGCGCAGTTGCCGACCGTGAATGCCGCCGGCCTGATTGATCCGCGCGACACTGCCGTTGAGCACCGCTGCAATGGTCATGCCCTCCTCGGCCAACGGGCCTTGGCTCGGCAATAACGTGCCGAGGTGCAAGGTCTCGGCGTCGAGACCGGGGTCGCGCTCATCGGCCAGGCGCTTGAGATAGGCGGTGAGATTGCGCTGATCCTTCATCGACAGCAGAAAGCGCGGCATGCTCGGGTCGAGGCGATTGTGGCCGGGATCGCGGCCCTGCTGAATCACCGTTGCCAGCGTGCTTTCGTTATAGGCCGGATAACTGCGGCCGTTGACCTGCTGCTGGCCGTAGGTGCTGGTCAGTCGTGCCCAGTTCAGCGGCGGCGGACGTAAGCCGCCCTCGGGCCGACCGAGGCCGTCGGCGCCGTGACAGTTCGCGCACGGCAGGCTGGTGGCCGGCAGCAACACGTCCGCCGCGCCGACCCGCGCCATGATCGCCTCGCCGCTGGCTGACAGACCTTGACGGTACAGGCGTTTGCCCGCCGCTTCTTCCGAGGTCAGCGGCGCAGCATGCGCGCCGAGGCTGATGCCAGCGAGCAGGATCAGGGCGAGTACGCGGCAGCGTTTCATGGCGCGGGCTCAGCGATCGGCCACGGGCATTGTCAGCAACTGCAAGCGCTGGGCAATGGCGGCGGCCGGGGCGTCGGGGCGAATTTTGCTCCAGCGTTTGTTGGCGACATCCCCAACGATCAACTGCGTCGAGTGCTGCTCGGGCGTCGGCACGATCTGGCCGATGCGACTCAGCACCAGATCCATCTGCGCCTTATCGCCGGTGAGAAAAAGCCAATGAGGGTCATCGGAACCCTGCTTCAAGGTGTAAGCCTTGAGCACCGCCGGCGTGTCGCGCAGCGGGTCACTGGTAAGGGAAATGAAGGTGATGTCCTGCGCCTTGTCGCCGAGCAGCTCGCGAACCTCCTTGAGCTTGCGGGTGATCAGCGGGCAGGCATCGTTGCAACTGGTGAAAATCACGTTGAGCAGAACGATGCGGTTTTGCAGGGCGTCGCTGTAGAAGCGCAGGGTCTCGCCGTTCTGATCCTGCAACGGCGTGTCGGTGAACCAGGTTTTTGCGTCGTGCGTGCCTTTGGCCGGGGCAGCGGCAACCGTCGCCGGCGGCTCTTGAACGTGACCTTCGTGGGCGAACGCGACGTTGCTGAAAATCCAGAAACACACGGTCAGGGAGATCCAGTCGAGCAGTCTCATGGCTGTTGCTCCATGGCGATGGCGGTGTGTTTGGCGTGGGTGCGCAGGCCGCTGAGCTTCTCGACTTCCTTGGCCAGCAGCTCTGGATCGGTGAAGCCGTAGTAGCGCATCCAGTGGCGGTTATTGCCGTCGCCGACGAGGATCAACGGCTGATGATTCTTGAGGTCGCCACTGAAACTGCCGAGGCCTTTGAGGGTTTCATTGATCGATTGTGGTGAACCGGTCAGCCAGCTCCAGCCCGGGCCGCGCTGAAAAGTGCGGGCGTAATCCTGCAGGCGTTTCGGGTCGTCGCGTTGCGGGTCGATGCTGATCGAGACCAGTTGCACTTCCTTGCCGACCCGCGCGCCGAGCTGTTTCTGCACCTTGCCCATGATCGACGAGACCACCGGGCACACCGTCGTGCAACTGGTGTAGATGAAACTCATCACGACAATTTTGCCCTGCACCAGGTCTTGTTCGAGGCGCACGGTTTTGCCGGTCTGGTCGAGCAGCGGCACGTTGGCGAACTTGACCTGGGCGTGTTCTTGCGTGCTGCTGACGGGGGCTTTGTGTCCGGCGTGTTCGTCTGCCGAGTGGGCATTGGCGTGTTGAACGCCGAGGCTCAACAGGCACAGGGTCAGCAGGCCAGTGGATGCAAATCGGTTCATGTCGAAACTCCTCTTCAACGGGCCTGGTCGGGGGTGACCCGAACACTGGCAAAGGTCTTGTCATCGAAACCGGCGCCCAGCGAGGCGGCGCGCACATGCAGGTACCAGGCGCCGCTGCGGTCGAGGCTGATCGGCGCTTCGTACACACCGTCGGCGACTTCCAGTGCCGCGACTTCACGCGGGTGTGAAGTGGGCGCGAGGTAGTAGCGCAGCTGCACGTCTTTAACGCCGCTGCGCTGGGTTTTGTCTTTGCCTTGAACGATGCGGAAGCGCACGACATACGGGTCGTTGAGCGCCACGGCAGTCTTGTCGAGGAGGAACTCGACTTTCGGCTGGCCGAGGTGTTTTTGCGGTTTGCCGTCAGGATCAATCTGCGCGGTAAAGCAGTGAATGATGTTCGGTTGGTTGAGCAGAAAGGCCACGTCGAAACGCCCCGCTGCCGGCAGTTTCACCCGCGCGCTGTACAGGCCCGGCGAAACTTCACGCAGACTGCGGTCGATGACCATCGCGGCGCGGGCGATCTGGCCACGGTTGGGGTAACCGGACATCGGCGCGTTCATGCCTTCGGCGTAGAAGTAGGTGGTGTTGTCGACCGGGTTGACCACGAACACTGCGTTGTCGTCACGTGAGACGACGAGGCTGGAGGCCAGCGGCAAGTCACCGGCCAGGCGCGGTGCTTGCGGCCCGGCTTCGAAACCCTGGCTGATCGGCTGGCGACCTTCGCCGAGCGAGGACAGGTTGATCATGGTGACTTTCGGTGAAGCGAGTCCGCGGATGTAGGCATAGGCCTGGGTGAACACCACTTGGTAGGGTTCGGCGCTGACCTCCAGATCATGGATGGCGCTGTTGGTCGCGGCATCGATGACGCTGGCGCGGTTTTCCACGGTATTGAGTACCACACCGAAGCGGCCGTCGGCGCTGAAGCCCATCGGGCCGAGGCCTTGTTGCAGTTTCAGCACCCGGCGGATGGCGTGGGTGCTGGCGTCGATCACGGTGACGGTGCCGTCCTTGCCATCGGCGACGTAGACGGCGCCGGACAATGCCGAATAGGCGACGGATAACGGGTGGGAGCCGGTTTTGATCTGCTCGACGATGTTCAGAGTGGCGATGTCGATCACGCTGACGGTGCCGTCGTCGCGGTTGCTGACGAAGGCGAAACGGCTGTCCTTGCTGAAGGTGATTTCGTGGTGGCCGCGTCCGGTCTGTAAATGTTTGAGGGATTTGAGGCTTTGGGCGTCGATCACGGTGACGCCGGAGTCTTCGGTTTTGCTCGCGTTGTTGCCGACCCAGAGCAGGCGTTCGTCCGGTTGCAGGGCGACGCGAAACGGTTGGCTGCCGGCGCTGATCGAGTCGATGACTTTGAATTGTTCGCTGTCGATGACGGCGATTTCACCGGCAGTCGGCATGGAAACGTAGACGCGTTTGTTGTCTTTGGGGGTGACCCAATCCATCGGCGGCTGCTTGAGCTCGATCCGCGCAAGGGTGCTGGTGATGCCGCCGACCGACACTGATGGATCGACCACGGCGATGCTCGCGTCGCGGTTCATCACCAGCAGGAAATAGCTGTTGAGGTCGAGCAACGGCCGTGCGCCGATGTTGGATTTGAGGAACACGCCGACCCGGGCTTTGCAGCTCTGCTCGCGGCCCTGGGCCTTATCGGCAGCGAGGGTTTGCGGATCGACCCAGGCACCCGGGGCCACACCGGACAGCGGCTGGCCGGAGGCGCTGTCGCGGATGCGGAACTGCACATCGGCGAACTCGCCTTCACGCAGTTTGCCGTCGGCGGCCAGTGGCTTGAGATCGAAATCCACCGCCACGCCATCACGGTTCAGCGTCTGCCCCGCGCCGGTTTGCGCCAGCGCAATCTCACTCAGCGTCAACAACGCCCCGGCCATGGCCAGCGTGCAAATACCGATGATGTTGATGATCCTGTTCATCTTTCACTCCCCTACGCATTCCAGCCAAACGACGCGATCCCTGTGGGAGCGGGCTTGCTCGCGAAAGCAATGCCAGCCACCCCACCTGTTGCCTGTACCGCCCTCTTCGCGAGCAAGCCCGCTCCCACAAGGGATTTGCATTCATCCCACTTCCTCACCGCCACCACTGCCCACTGTGGGAGCGGGCTTGCTCGCGAAAGCAATGCCAGCCACCCCATCTGTTGCCTGTGCCGCCCTCTTCGCGAGCAAGCCCGCTCCCACAAGGGATTTGCATTCATCCCACTTCCTCACTGCCCACCGCAGATCCTTGTAGGAGTGAGCCTGCTCGCGATGGCGTCATCCGCCCCACCATCGAAAACCGAGTTGCCCCAATCGCGAGCAGGCTCACTCCTACAGGGGATTTGCATGCATCCCGCCAAGCTAACTGCCAACCGCAGACCCTGTGGGAGCGAGCTTGCTCGCGAAAGCAATCTGCCAGCCACCCCACCTGTTGCCTGTGCCGCCCTCTTCGCGAGCAAGCTCGCTCCCACATGGGATTTGCATTCCTACCGCATCCTCACTGCCAACCACCGGCCCCCTGTGGGAGCGAGCTTGCTCGCGAAAGCAATCTGCCAGCCACCACACCTGTTGCCTGTGCCGGCCTCTTCGCGAGCAAGCCCGCTCCCACATGGGATTTGCATCCACGGGGATATTGGCGTCGTGTCTACTGCCCCTGCGGCGCCGGTTCCGGTTCATTGGTCACGCGCAGCAAGCCCCATAATCCGGAGGTGTTGCCGTAGGCGGCGTAGTCGCGGAACAGGTAGTCGCCGGGGATCGCATTGCTGCCGCCAGCGCTCGGGATCATGAAGCTGAAGTGCGCGGCCGGCAGGATGCTTTCGTGGGCGCCGATGTACATCGACATCGGGTTGTAGCCGAAGCGCACGGAGCCCACGCCCGGCGAGCCCATCGGATAACCACCGACATCGCTCTTCTCGGCCTGGAACGGGTTCACCGACCAGACGTGCCCGTCGAGCTGGAACGTGGTGCCGCGACTGCCACCGCTCGGCATCAGAATATGCGTACGGAACGGCTGCCCCGGTTTGGCGTAGAGCACCGGCGTCTGCGGATCGCCACCCACCAGCGCATTGCTGTAAGCCATGTGCGCATTGACCATGTCGCCATAACCCGCGCCATCGGCATGACCAAACGGCGCGTCCGGGGCGAGGCCGAAGCGGTACCACAGCGGCTCGGTCTTGTAGTTGATCGCCATGCTTGAGTTGTCCTGCGGATCGGTCGGCACGCCGAAGCCTTCAGCGGCAATCCCTTCCACCGGCCGGCCATTGGCCCAACGGGTATTCAGCGCCTTGTGCCAGACCATCGCGAAGTCGCGGTAGCTGGTCTGCCCAGGCGCCGTAACCGTGGCGTTGACCTTGCGTGCATCGTCAACCCAGGTCGCGCCGATCGGCAGAATACTCATCGCCCCGCCGAGACCTTTTTGCGGTTGCTTGATCACGTCCGCCGGGGTGAAATTCAAGCCGCCGAACTCCACCGCCGTGGCATTGATGTTGTCGACGCTGCGGCCCAGTTGAGTCACCGGTTTGCCTTCACGTTCCAGGTGCCCGGCGTAGTACTGATAGGTACGGGTCGGGTACGCGCCGCTGTTGCCGACGCGCGGTGGCACGGTCTGGATCGGGTTGGCGCCGACGTTGGCGCCGTCGGATTTGGTGATGTCATACGCCAGCAACTGTGCGTGCAGGCCGACGTGGCTGGACGGCCGCATCAGGTTGTTGCTGAAGGTGGTCGAACCCAGACCGCTGTTGCGATCACGCTTGACCATGCCTTGCATCACTGCGGTTTGCGTCAGGTCGGGCATCACGCTCGGCAGACGGTTTTCCAGGGTGATGTTGATGCAATCCCCTGCCGCCGCACGCAGCACCAGCGGTTCAACCGGGATGCCGGGTTTGAGCTTGCCGCTGAGCGGATCCAGATCGGATTTACGCACATAAAGGATCGCGGTCGGGTCATGCAACGGCCCGCTCTGCCCGCCGATGGTGATGGTTTCGCCATCCTCCGGATCGGTCACGGTGACTTGTGGAATGCTCACCGTGCGCGAGTTCAGCACCAGGGTGCCGCCCGCCGGATTCAGCGGCCCGCCGACATGCTGACCAAGCCCTTGCGGATCGCCAATGGTCAGGCCCAGCGCATTGCCGAGGATGTCATTGGCCAGCGCCGCGACCACTTCATAGTTGCGCTGTACCGTCGGCCGCGTGCCGATGCCGTTGGGGTTGGCGCTGATCCGTGGGCAACTGCCCTCGAACGCCACGGTATTGCGCATGCCCGCCGGGGTCGGGTTGTTGGGGATGGCGAACAGGTCGGCGCGTTTGGCGGTGTAGTTACGCATCACGCCCCAGATACCGCTCCAGTAGCCTTCGATCGAAGCGTCCATCGAGTACAGATAATCACCCGTGGTCGCAGCGGAACTGGAGAGCATCGACACCGGCGCTATGAAGCCCATCTGCTCGGAGATGCCGATCATTTGCGAGGCGCGCCAGCCGGAGTTGGAACTGTTGCCGAACCCGGAACCGCTCTGCAGCCATTTCACACCGTGCAGGGTGACGTTGTGCTCTTCCTCATGGCCGCCGGCATGCACCCGCAGCCGCACGTTGTCGCCGGTGTAGGTGCGCAGCATCGGTGTGAACGGGTCGCCAGGTTCAGCGCCGCCCTTGTTGATGTGCGGCGGAAACAGCGTGGTGCCGCCGGTAGGCCCGGTAGCGGCGGTGAGCAGATTCGGCGCCAGGTTCATCGCCGGAATTGCGCGGTCGGTACGGCTTTGCATGGCGAACGACAGATCGCCGCCGAGGCCATCAGCCTGCATGCCGCGCTTGCCATCCGGGCCGACCTTGTTCGGATCGTAAACGCGTAGGGCCAGCGGCTCGTTGCGATAGTTGACGACGAACATGCCCGGATCATCCACCGAAATTGCCTGCGGACATGGCCGGCTCGGGCAGCCCGGCACCTGACCGCCCTGCACTTCCAGCACGCCTTCGAGCAGGTTGCTAGCGTTGTTGCGCACTGGCGGATTGATCGCATAGCGGAAGCTGTCGGCAGTCGCCGGGAACGCTTGCGCATTCGGCACGCCGTTAGGGCCGGCACCGACATAGACGCCGGCTTCATAGGCGTGCTGGAAGTCGCTGTATTCGAGGAAGAACTCGCGGAAGCTGTCATTTTTGCCGTCGCCATCGAGGTCGCCGGTATTGATCACCGCTTGCCACGAGGTCGGCCCGCCGTCCTGACGCGCGCCACTGTACAGAGGCTCGCCGGTTTCCGCATGGAACCAGGTCGAACCGGCCGGCTCGGCCAACACGGTGGCGTACAGACCAATCTGCTGGTGCGTCGATGGGCCCAGGTGGTCGTGAGTGAAAATGGTGCCAAGGCCACGATCTACGCCTTTGATGTTCACCACCGGATCAACGAACCAACGCTGCATCGCCGTGCGCGCACCGAGCCAATCGGCGCGGCCGTACTGACCGAAGAACGGATGGTTTTTGGCTTTCGGGCACGCCTGTGTGCCGTCGCGCGGATCGGTGGCGGCGCACTGGTTGAACTCGCGGATCGCGTGAATGCGTTCCTGCACGGCGCCCGGCGAGAGCACGCCGTCCTCGTAGTTCCAGCCATTGGACGAGCCGTCCGCCGAGGTCAGATCCCACTTCGGCAGGTGAATATGCTGGCCGATCACATCGGTCGGCGTGCGCACCTGATAGTCGTCCATCTCGTAAGTGGCCGGCACCAGGTTGGTTTGCTGGTATTGCACGCAATCGAAGGTGTTCATGCGCATCACCAGCGGCTCTGGCGGACGCTGCTTGGTGATCACCGGCCAGGCGTCTTCCCACAGCGCCAGAATGCGCGCCTGCGGGAAGTGATAACCGACCTTGTTGTACACCGCGTCGAACTGAATATTGGCGGCTTTGTAGATCCGAGGGCGGTCGGCAGTGAAGCTTGAAGCGCCGACAAAGGACATGCCGTCGATGCGGTCTCCGCTGGCAAACTCACCGCTGCCGGCGCTGCTGGTCAGGCGCTTTTGCCGATCGTCCATGCACGGTTCGTAGTACGGTGCGCCGGCCATTGGCAAGGCACCGTTGGTACGGAACGCCTTGGCCACCACTTGATTGCCGGGCAGCAAGGCATAGCTTGGGTGATCTTTTTTGGCGTGAAAGGCCATCGCCGCTTGTTCGACTTCGGTGCCTTCTTCCGGCAGGTAAATCGGTTTGGCGCGGGTGACTTCCTTGGAGAAATCCAGCGAGGTGGTCACGGTGTGCGCTTCGCCACCGGCCGAGACGCCGTCGAGGGTATGCCGTTGCAAGCCGCCATCCCAACCACCGGATTGCGCCGGGTCAAGGTTGGCCCACAGCGCTTTGCCGCTGGCCTTGAGCGATTGCGCGGTAGCCGCGTCGAGCATGTCCAGCGGCGGGGTTGGTGGACGTTGGCCCACCGAGCTTTCCATGCCACCGATCCAGAATGGATAGCCCGGGTTTTTCAGGCTGCCGTCGGCATTGCGGTTGGCTTCGCTGCGATCGACCAGCGCCAGCGAACCGATGGCTTGACCACCGGCGCTGCCACCGTGATGTTCGCCGTCGTCGTCCTCTTCTTCATCCTCGTCATCATCATTGCCGGCGATCAGGGTTTCACCGATTTTCGGCACGACCACGACTTTGCCCGGCATCGGTGCCATGGCTTTGCCCGGTAGCGGCACGATGGCCGGAATCGGTGTGCCGGCGACGATTTCGCCGTCAGGCAACGCGCGCGCGCCGGTCGCTGGTTTACCGCTGCGCAGGGCAAACGGTTCGCTGTGATAACCGTCGGCGCCCTGCTGCGAAACGTCGAGCCGGGTGCCCTCTTCAAACACGTCGTGCACCCGCCACATGGCCCACATGCCTTGGGCAAAGTGCGGATAGAAATGGCAGTGATAGATCGCATCGCCGGCCACGCGGTTGCGGTTGCCCGAACCACCGTTGGCGATTTCATAGGTGTAACCGGCGCCTGGGCCAATGCCCTGGGCATCGACGTAATCGGAGTTGTCGTCGTTGGGGTTGAACAGCCACTGATGGCCGTGCAAGTGGAAGATGTGCTGCTCATGACCATTGTGGGTGTTGCGGAATTTGACGAAGTCACCGATGTAGCTGTGGTTGACGTTCGACGGCTCCGACGGATACAGGGCCATGGTCGCTTTCACCCCGATCTGATCGGCACGGGGTGTCTGGCCAGGGGCGATGTTTTCCAGCCCGGCGTTGGCCGGCACGTCGACCAGCATCGCCACATCGCCGACGGTGTGCGAGCTGAGGAAGAATTCTTCGTAGGCGCACGACAGGCAATCGTGCATCGGCCCGACACCCAAACGGTTGGCCACCACTTCGGCGCCCATGCCGCCCGAGCCGTAATTGATCATGAACGAATCGCGAGTTGGCTCCAGCACGTGGGCCATCACCGGATCAGCCCAATAGGCTGGAAACGCTTGAGTGGCGGCAGTTTCGTCCTGGAATTGCGAGGCGAAATCGCGGAACGCTTCCAGTCGATTAGGGATCGCTGGGTTGCGTTTGCCAACCGATTCCAGCGGATAAGTGCTGGGTGGGAAGCTGCCGTCGGCTTTGCTGCCCATGACAATTGCATCGCTTTCGCTGGAGATGATTTCATTGCCGTCGACCATGCCGATGATCGGCGTACCGGCCTTGCCTTCGCGCAGCCACGGTTCGCGCTGCGGGTAGCGCGCCTGATAGTCGACGATCGGTTGGCCGGTGGGTGCGCGGCCCGTGGTGGCCAGGCGCATTTCTTCTTCGGTGAGGGTATTGCGATAGGTACGACCGCCCTTGGGCAGGACGACAACCTGGCCGAACAAGCCATTGGCGACGTTGCCGGCCGCGCCCTCGCCACCAAAGGTTGCGCCACGGCTGCTGACGGCAAACGCGCCTTCACGCTCGGCGTACAGGGTGTAAGAACGGCTCGCGCCCGGCGGCACCAAGGTGTTGGCGTTACGCCCGGTGAACGAGGAAATGTCATCGATGCTGTTTACCGCTTGCAGGCCATTGACCTGGAAACCGACGTGCCGATTAGCGACTTGCTCATCGACTTTGAAGTCTTCAGCCGCGTTGGCGTTCTCGACGCCTTCCTCTTCTTCACCTTCATTCTCGAAGTGCTTGTTCGGGTTGGCCTGATAGTCGAGCAGGTTTTGCAGATTGATCGTCAGGCAATCACCCGCCGCCACGCGCAGCACCAATGGCCGTGGCCGCTTGTCCGGGCGCAGCGAAACCTTGCCCGGCACCGCTGAACCGCCGTAGGCCAGCGACATGTTGCGGTCATCCACCACGTCGCGGCGCAGGGCGAACATCATGCCGTTGATGTTCTGCGCACCGAGGCGGTTGAACATCAGCGGTTGATCGAAGGCGACGACGTTGGCCACCAGGTTGCGCTCGCATCGCACGGCCGCGCTGGCCAGCTCGACGCTGAGCATCGAGGCCAGAATCAGCAGCCAGTTGAACAGAGACGGAGCGTGATGAATGCCAGCCATGATCAGTAACCTCGTAGTGGGTGCTCTTGGGAACACTTCTCGACAAATGCCTCGGAGCAATCCCCGTGCCACAAAAAATTCGTTTACCGTTCAATCGGTTACTGCAGCGACTTGAGAATCCGGGGCATATTCCCCACCGCTTTGCCCCAATTTTCGGGGCTGCCGGGTTTGCCCCGAAAGTGGGGAAAACCGGGTTGGGGTCACAGCGGGGCGTCCATCGCCAGGCCCTGCAAACGTCGGTACTGGCGCAACACATTCGGTACATAACGCTGGGTTTCGGCGAACGGCGGAATCACTCGGCCACGGCTGAGCACCGCGTCGGGCCCGGCGTTGTAGGCCGCCACGGCGAGGGCGATGTCGTTGTCGAAGAGGGTCATCAAACGCTTGAGATATTTCGCCCCGCCCTGGATGTTGGCCTTGGGGTCATAGACGTCGGTCACACCCAGTTCGCGCGCGGTGTCGGGCATCAATTGCATCAACCCGCCGGCGCCTTTGGGTGAGGTCGCGCCGGGGTTGTAATGCGACTCGGCGTTGATCACCGCGTGCAGCAACGCTTCGGGCAATTCGTTGACTTTGGCCGCTGCCGACACCAGTTCCGCGTAGGGCTGATTGGCGATCATTTGCGGCTGCTGATCGAGGCTGGCGACCGGCATTTCAGCCTCGTGGATCACCCGTTCGTAGGTACGTCCGGGACGGTGAACGTTGGACAGTACATAGCTGCCCTTGGCGTCCACCGAGATAAATACATCGGCTTGCGCGGCGCCGCTGAGCAGCACACAACCGAGCAATCCGCTGGCGAGAAATTTCATGTCGGGCCTCCCCGGATCGGCCCCGATAAATTGGGGGAAATGCCCCAATGGCCGATCACGTTTGAGCCATACGCAAGCACTGTGCCGACTCTTGCAAGGCCCGAATTACAAGGGTTTCGGCGTGTCGACCAGTTTTCGGTGGGGCTGAGCATGGCAATTGCATAAGCCCTTAAGGCGACACGGCTGCCACTCACGGGAGGTCATCATGAAGCTGCAATTTCGTCCGCGAGGCCAACGCGGTTTTACCCTGCTCGAATTGTTGGTGGTGCTGGTGGTGCTCGGTCTGTTGGCCGGGATCGTCGCGCCGAAATACTTCGCTCAACTCGGTCGCTCGGAAGTGAAAGTGGCCAAGGCGCAAATCGAAGGGCTGAGCAAAGCACTCGACTTGTATCGACTGGAAGTCGGTCACTACCCGTCCACCGAGCAGGGCTTGCAGGCCTTGGTCACCGCCCCGAGTGACGAGGCGAAATGGACCGGCCCGTACTTGCAGAAAAAGCTGCCGCAGGATCCGTGGGGGCGTAGTTACGCCTATCGCTATCCCGGCGAAAACAGCGAGTACGACTTGCTGTCGATGGGCAAGGACGGCCAGCCCGGTGGCGAAGGCGAAAACGCCGAAGTGACCAATTGGCAGTGAGCGGAGCGCGGCCCATGCGATTTCATTTGAAAGCGGTCGGCAAGGCTGGCGTGGTGTCCTTGAGCGTCGAGGCAGCGGGCGACAGCGAAGCGCGACGGATTGCCGAGGATCAGGGTCTGCGCGTGCTCAGTTCGCACGCCGACAAGCATTGGCGTTCGCTGCGATTGCGTCAGCGCGAGACCTTCAATCTGGTGTTGTTCAGCCAGGAACTGACCACGCTGCTCAACGCCGGCCTGCCGTTGATTGATGCGCTGGAAAGCCTCGCCGAAAAAGAATCCGCCCCCGCTGCCCGGAAAACCTTGAGTGAGCTGGTGCGCCTGCTCTACGAGGGCAAATCGTTTTCGCAGGCGCTGGGCCAGTTATCGGCGGTATTCCCGCCGCTGTACGTGGCGCTGGTGCAGTCCAGCGAGAAGACCGGCGCGGTCGGCGATGCGCTGGGCCGCTACGTCAGCTATCGGCAGCGCATGGACGAGGTGCGGCAGAAGATCATCAGCGCCTCGATCTACCCGATGCTGTTGTTGGTGGTCGGCGGCGGCGTCGTGTTGTTTTTGATGGGTTACGTGGTGCCGCGCTTCAGCCTGGTGTTTGAAGGGTTGGGCAATAACCTGCCGTGGCTGTCGCAGGTCTTGATGAGCAGCGGCATGTTTCTGCATGCGCATCAGGCGGAATTCTTTGGCGCGCTGGCGGCGATTGTCATCGCCCTCGCCGTCCTGCAAAAACAGCCGGCGTTTCGTCGTGGGCTGGATCGGCTGGTGGAGAAACTGCCGGCCGTGCATCAGCGAATTTTCATGTATGAGCTGGCGCGGTTTTATCGTTCGCTGGGGATTCTGCTGCAAGGCGGGATTCCGCTGGTGACCGCCATGAGCATGGTGCGCGGCCTGCTCACCGTGGCGTCGCGGGTACGGCTCGATCAGGCTTGCGAGCGGGTGCGCGAGGGGCAATCGTTGTCTACCGCGCTGGAGCTCAATCACCTGGTGACGCCGGTGTCGCTGCGCCTGCTCCGCGCCGGCGAACAGTCCGGCAACCTCGGGCAGATGATGGAACGCAGCGCCGACTTCTACGACGAGGAAATCAGCCGCTGGCTGGAGTGGTTCGTGAAGTTGTTCGAACCGCTGCTGATGACCTTCATCGGCCTGCTCATCGGGGTCATCGTGATCCTGATGTACATCCCGATTTTCGAACTGGCGTCGAGTATTCACTGACCTCGGGAACGGGTCGAATCCCTGCAACAACGCACTCTCACGTTCCCAACAAGACCACAAAGACGGAGAACGATATGCACATTAAAAAGCTCGTGCTCGCAATGGCCATCGGCGCAGTTCTGTCGGCGTCCACGGTACTGATCCCGGACAGTCTGTCGGGGGTTTCCAGTGTTCAGGCCAAGGAAGGTGGGAGTGGTGGTGGAGGG